>JBPPNC010000040.1:0-2027 GCA_051306365.1 Solirubrobacteraceae bacterium | reverse complement strand
CCGCCCCGGGGGCGCGTCGGTGCCGCGGCGACGTTCGCATGGCGAAGGACCCGAGGGGCCCTCGAGACGGTCGCATTGCGAAGGGCCCGGGGGCCCCGAACATTCGCATCGCGAAGGACAGGAACGCGCAGGCCTCGAAACGTTCTCACGGTGAAGGACAACGTCCTTCACCGTGCGAACGCCCGCGGGCTCAGTCCGTGACGAGCAGGCGGGAGAGCGAGTCGAGGGCCCCGGGCACGAGCGCGTAGTAGGCCCAGGTGCCGCGCTTGGAGCGCGTGAGGAACCCCGCCTCGGTGAGCACCTTCAGGTGGTGCGAGACGGTCGGCTGAGCGATGTCGAGCGGCTCCGTGAGGTCGCACACGCAGGCCTCCTGGCCCTCCGAGGCGGCAATGATCGAGATGATGCGCAGCCTGGCCGGATCGGCGATGGCCTTGAGCGCCCGGGCGAGATCCTCGGCCTGGCCCGCGGTGAGCGGGTCGCGGTTCAACGGCGCGCAGCAAGCGGCGGCATCGATGACCGGCAGGAGGGTCGGGGTGCGCATACATCGATCATAATCGATATTGACAACCATCGATATAGCGGCGCATACTCGTTCTCGTTCATCGAAGTTGATCGATATTCCCCGCAGAAAGGCGCGAACGATGTTGGGCTTGAATCCGACTGCTTGGCTCAGTGAGCACCACCGGAACGAGGTAACCCTCATCGCGGCCGCGACTGCCGTTCGGGCCATGGAGCCCTCGGCGACAGCGCCGTGCGCGGCGTCAGAGTTGGCGTGCTGCTGATGACCCTCATCGACCTCACCTCACCCGTCGTGCGCGACAACCGCCTCGACGGCCTGCCCGTCGCCGTGATCGGTGCTGGCCCCATCGGGCTCGCGGCGGCGGCGCACCTTCTCGAGCGCGGGCTCGACTTCGTCGTGATCGAAGCCGGGGACGACATCGCGGCGAGCATGCGGTCGTGGGGACACATCCGGCTGTTCTCGGCCTGGCGCGAGCTCATCGACCCGGCCGCGCGCCGGCTGCTCGAGGCGGACGGTTGGGCCGCGCGGGGCGGCCCGGACTCCGCCCCCACCGGCGCCGAGCTCATCGAGGGCTACCTCGCGCCCCTCGCGGGGGCGCTCCGCGACCACATCCGCACGGGCATCACGGTGGATGCCGTGAGCCGCCAGGGCATGGACCGCACGCGGTCGGCGGGGCGGGCATCCACCCCCTTCGTGCTGCGCCTTCGGGACCGCGACGGCACCGTCACGGAGCTCGCCGCGCGCGCCGTGATCGACGCCTCCGGCACCTACGGCACCCCGAACGGCCTCGCCTCGAACGGCCTCGAACCGCTCGGCCTCGCCGAGGTCGCCGACCGCGTCACCCACGCCCTGCCCGACGTGCTCGGCGCCGACCGCGACCGCTTCGCCGGCCGGCACACGACCGTCGTCGGCGCGGGCCACTCGGCGGCGAACACGCTCATCAACCTCGCGCAGCTCATCGAGGCGGAACCCGCCACGCGCGTGACCTGGGTGATCCGCAACCGCTCGGCGGCGCGGGTGTTCACGGGCACGGGCGACGAGCTGCCGCGGCGTTCGGCGCTCGGCGCGCGCGTGCTCGACCTCATCGACCACGGCGCGATCGAGGTCGTCGACGGCTTCGAGCTCATCGGCCTCGGCGCGAGAGACGGACGAGTGGATGTCACGAGCCTGCGCAATGACGGCATCGAGCACATCGCCACCGACCTCGTCGTCAACGCGACCGGCTTTCGGCCGGACCTCGGGATGCTGCGCGAGATCCGCCTCGACCTCGATGACGTCGTGGAGGCCCCCGCCCGGCTCGCGCCGCTCATCGACCCCGACGTGCACAGTTGCGGCACCGTCGAGCCGCACGGCTTCGCGGAACTCGAACAGCCCGAGCCGAACTTCTTCCTCGCCGGCATGAAGAGCTACGGCCGCGCCCCCACCTTCCTGCTCGCCACCGGCTACGAGCAGGTGCGATCGATCGCGGCGTGGCTGGCCGGGGATGTCGCGGCGGCGCGGAACGTGG
>JBPPNC010000028.1:0-4039 GCA_051306365.1 Solirubrobacteraceae bacterium | reverse complement strand
TACTCGGAGAGGTAGATCGCCGCCAAGAGGCCGAGCGGAACCGCCACGAGCATCGCGATGCCCGTGATGTACAGCGTGCCGAGCAGCACCGGCACCATGCCGAAGGACTGCTGCTCGCCGGCGAGCTGCGGTGTCCACTTCGTGCCGAACAGGAACTCCGTGATGCCGACGTCGCCGAAGAAGGCCACCGTCTCCCTCAGCAGCGAAAGCACGATCAGCGTCGTCGTGATGACGCTGATGGCCGCCGCGACGAAGAGCGAGAGGCGGATGGCGCTCTCACCGATCGACCGCGGCGTGCGGGTCCGGAGCAGATTCGGTCCGGACCCGCCGCCACCCATGGCGGGCTGGGGTGTGTTGGGTGCGCCCGCCACGGTCAGCCTCTACTGGTTCTCGATCGCCGCGAGATCGGTCTCGGCCTTGGCGGCCTGCTCGGACGTGAGCGGGATGATCTTCGCGGCGTCCGCGATGGTCTCCTGATTGGCGACGATGAACTCCATGAACGCCTTGACCTCAGGCCGCGCAAGGGCCTTGGCCGACGGGTACATGAAGATCGGCCGGGACAGCGGCGTGTACGAGCCGTCCTGGATCGTCTCCTTGCTCGGCTTCACGCACCCGTCGCCGCCGTCGACGCCGACGAGGTTGAGCTTGTCCGCGGCGCCCTCGTAGTACGAGAAGCCGAAGTAGCCGAGGCCGCCCGCGTCACCCTCGACGCCGGTCACCAGCTGGTTGTCGTCCTCGGACGCCTGGTAGTCGTCGCGGGTCGCACCCTCTTCGCCGTTGATGACATCGGTGAAGAAGTCAAACGTGCCCGAGTCCGTGCCGGGACCGTAGAGCGACAGCTTGGTGTCCGGGAAGGACGGGTCGATCTGGCTCAGCGCGGTGACCTTCGAGCCCTTGTTCCAGAGCTCCTTCAGCTGCGCGGTCGTCATGCAGTCGACCTTCAGGCCCGGGTTCGTCACGACGGCGATGCCGTCGTTGGCGATCTGGAGCTCGCCGTACTTGACGCCGTTCTTCTCGCAGACCGGCACCTCCTCGTCGTCCTTGATCGGACGGGAGGCGTCAGAGATGTCGGTCTCGCCGGCGCAGAACTTCTCGAAGCCGCCGCCCGTGCCGGACTGGCCGACCGTGACCTTCACGTCGGGCTGCTCCTCGTTGAAGAGCTCCGCCGCCGCCTGGGCGAACGGGTAGACGGTCGACGAGCCGTCGATCGTGATGCTGCCGGACACCTGCTCGGTGTCGGCGCTGCTGGTGCTGCTGCCGGACTCCTCGTCGTCGTCGCCGCACGCAGCCACACCGAACGCAAGCGCGGCACACACGCCGAGCGCGCTCATAAAACGGTACGTCTTCACAGACGTTCCTCCTCGTAGATTCTGGTCTCCCATAGAAGCCGTGGCAGCCTTCCAGCGATGGACGCGAAGTCTGTTATCGAGTTGTGGCCGTGTTGTGAAAAGAATGTGAAGGCTCGGGAGCGAAGCGATAGCCGAAGCCCACGTGCGTGTGGATGAACGACCACCCCGGCGCGCCGTCTTCGAGCTTGACGCGCAGCTTGTGGACGTAGACGTCGACGGACCGGTCACCGGACCGCAGCGGGGAGCCCCACACCAGGAGGTACAGCTCCGCCCGGGACACGATCCGCCCGGCACGCCGGGCCATTTCGACCAGCAGCGTGAACTCGCGGACCGAGAGCGTGAGCGTCCTGCGATCCAGCGTGACAAGACCACCCTGGGGGCGGATCTCGACGGGCCCGATGCTCAGGATCTCCTCCGGGGACGCAGCCATCTCCATCACGAGGATGTACGGTGCCGCGCAGGAGACTCCCGGCGGTTACCTCGCCGTGAACGTCCTGTGAAGAAGCCGTGAACGGCCGCGGCGGCGCGGCTCCCCTCCCGAGTACCGGATAGGGTCGAACGACATGGCGCTCCTCGGCTCCAAGCCCTCCGACGACGCACTGCTCGCCCTCCTGGAGGAGGCGGGCGCCAACGCGGAGCGCACGTGCCTGCTGCTGCGCGACCTGCTGCGCGACTTCCCCGAGCACGCCGAGCTCGCCGAGGAGATCCTGCGCTGCGAGAACGAGGGTGACCGGATCACCCACGACATCATCCACGGGCTCACGCAGGACCGGACGCGGCCGTTCGACTTCGGCGACGGCCACGGGCTGGCCACGGCGATCGACGACATCGTCGACGACGCCGAGCAGGCCGCCGACCAGCTCGTCATCTACAAGGTCGAGGCACCGATGGAGCAGGCCGTGCTGCTCGCCGACGTGCTCGTCGGCGCGTCCGAGCAGGTCGCCCGGGCGCTCGCCGCGCTCCGCGACGAGCGCGACCTCGCGCCCCACCTCGTGGAGATCCATCGCCTGGAGAACGAGGGCGACCGCCTCGCGCGCGACGGCATCGCGTCACTGTTCGCCGGCGGGATCGACCCCATGGTCGTGATCCGCTGGAAGGACATCTTCGAGACGATCGAGTCGGCCATCGATGCGTGCGAGACCGTCGCGCACGCGCTCGAGGGCATCGCGCTCAAGCGCAGGTAGCGTCACTCCCTCTCCGGCGCGAACCGGTACCCGATCCCGAAGTGCGTGTGGATGTAGACGGACTCCGGATCCACGTCGGCCAGCTTGCGCCGGACCTTCCGCACGAACACATCGACCGAGCGGTCACGACGCGCCATCGCCCCGCCCCACACCCGGTCGTAGATCTCCTCGCGCGTCACCACACGGTCCGCTCGCAGCGCGAGGCACAGCAGCATCTGGAACTCCCGCAGGCTCAGCATCACCCGCTGGCCCGCCACGAAGACCGAGTACTCCGCCGGGCGGATCTCCACCTCGCCGACGAAGAACGTCTCACGGTCCTCCGCGCCGCGCACGGTCATGGCTGCCTCATCCCTCCTCGGCGTCCTGCTCGCCCTGGACCTTGTCGAAGGCGCACCGGAAGTTCTCCGGCTGGCCGACGGGCTTGGAGCCGGCGAAGCCGCCGCGGTTGCGGTTGTCGTAGACGGTGACGTACTGCAGGGTCTCCGGAGCCGGGCTGGCGGGCAGCGGCGCGGGGTCGGGTTCGCCTGCCTTCGGGTCGCCCTTCGACCCCTCGCTGACCCCCAGCGACCCGGCGGCGCTTGAGCCCGCAGCGGTCGTCGTCAGCGTCGCGGACATCTCGCGGCGGTCCTTCATGCCATCGGTCGGGTCGACGTCGATGGACGCCGTGAGGCGGTCGTCGTCGATCGTCGAGGCGAGCTTGACTTTCTCGGCCGCCCCGATGAGCTGCGCGGCGGTGGGCAGGTAACCCCCCGCCTCGGCGCACGCTTTCGTCGCGTCGAAGAAGTCGTTCTTCCCGGTGTCCTCGGGGGGCAGCGGGAACGTGTTGGACTGCAGGCACCAGGTGCCCATGTCCGCGGACTCCGGGTTGCAGTTCAGGAGGAGGTCAGCGGCACGGCGCCCGCCGACGCGGTCCGCGGCACGCGCGGCGTTCACCTTCGGGATCGCCCGCGCGGGGAACCGGCCGTTGCGATCGAGCAGGAGCAGCGTGCCCCGGCGCGGCGTGCTCACGACCTTCACGGTCTTCTGCCCCGCGAGCACCTTCGCCGTGCGCTGCTTGGCGGCATCGGCCAGGCCGGTGGTGGACAGCATGAGCGCGAGCGAGGCGACCACCAGCGCGGCGCGGCCGGAGGTCACGGATGGCGGCCTCATCGGCGCCTCCTTCGGGGGTTGGAGGGATCGTTGGTGTGGTCGGTGCGCAGGAATGCGGGCTGCGGACGGGCGTCGCGCCGGCGCGGCGGGCGGAGGCCCACCCCCGCGATGACCCCGAGCAGGAGCAGGCCCGCCCAGTAGGGGCTGAGGCTGCCCTCGTGCTCGGCGGCGTCATACGCCGAGAAGGCCGACGACGACTCGTAGGCCTCTTCCTCCTCGCGCTTCTCCTCGGTCACGCGGACGGTCGCCCCGCCCGGCGGGATGGGCTGCGCGAAGAAGCCCGCGGGTGGCGGCACCGGGATGGGAGGCAGCCCGGTGGAGAGGACGGGCGGCGGGACGAGGAACGGCAGCACGGGT
>JBPPNC010000016.1:0-4973 GCA_051306365.1 Solirubrobacteraceae bacterium | reverse complement strand
GCCGACCGCCGTGGTCGCGGAGCCCGAGCCCGTCGCCGCCGCGCCTGCACCGGCAGTCCCACCGGTCGTGGCCGTGCCCGCCGCCGCGCCGGCCGACCGCCCCGCGAAGGCCGCGCGCGCGACGGACCTTCTCACCGACCGCGGTCTGTCGCCCGCGTTCTCCGCGCACGTCGTCGATGAGGTCATGGCCTACCGCGTCCCGCTCCAGCCGGGCGCGCGGCTCACGACGCTCGTCAGCCGCGAGCTCGCGCAGCGCATCCCGGTCTCGCGGCTCGCCCGCCCGGGCGTCAGCGCCTGGGTCGGCGCCGGCGGTTCGGGCAAGACCAGCGCGATCGCCGCGCTCGCCCGTGCGCACACGGAGGCCGGCACGCTGCAGGTCGCCTGTGTCTCGCTGCGCACGCCCGACGGCGGCGCCACGCTGCGCACCGCGCTGCAGGGCGCCGACGTGCACGTCTACGTCCCGGCCGACGACGCCGAGGCTGTTGCGCTCGTGGCACAGCTCACCGCGGCCGGCATGACGGTCATCGTCGACACGCCCAGCATCTCCCCGCGCAACGCGGCGGAGATCAAGGCGCTCGGCCGCCGCCTGCGCCGCATGGGCGTCGAGGACGTCCACCTGTGCATCCCGGCGACGCTCGGCCTGGAGGTCGCCCGCGACGTGCTGGCGGCAACCGCCACGCTGAAGCCGACGGCCCTGACCATCACCCACGCCGACGAGACCGAGCGCGTGGGCGCCGCCATCCAGCTCGCGATCGACGCGGCGCTGCCGGTCGGCTACATCAATTTCGGACCCACCCACCCGGGCTCCACCGGCCGCGGCCTGCGGGCCGCCGACCCGGTCGAGCTCGCCAGGGCGATCATCGGGTGAGCACCGCAGACCCCAAGCCGTACACGATCGACGACCACCCGAAGGCGCGTCGCAGTATCGAGACGACGCGCTCCTGGGCGGCGCTGATCTCGTGCGGGCTCGTGGCGCTCCTGTCGATCCAGGCGGGGTCGACGGCGTTTGACGGCATCGTCCGCGGTCTCATCGCGGGGTGCCTGATGTTCCTCCTGGCGTGGGGCGTGACGGTCATGGTCTGGAGGGAGATCGTGCGGGCCGAGATCGCGCAGGCGCGCGAGCAGGTCCGCGAGCGGCGCGAGGCGGCGCGCCAGGCGATCCTCGACGCGCAGCAGGCACTGGCGGACCAGCGACAGCAGGACGCGTGATGAGTCATGGCGTACGACCGGATCGAGCCGATCGGCCCTGAGCCGTTCGACCGCATCGCGAAGATTCAGAAGGTTCAGCGCAGGCGGCGCGACGAGGAGGAGGACGACCGCGAGGAGCGTCGCCGCGAGCAGCGCCAGGAGCAGCCGCCTCCGCGCGCCGAGCAGGACGATGAGGGGCACCCGCACATCGACGTTCAAGCCTGACGGCGCGCCGCCGACCAGAGGAATGAGATGAGCACCACGATCTTGTGCGTCCTGAACGGCGGCCCCGATCAGGCGCTCCACTGCCTGACGGCGCTGGCCTCCTTGCGCGGTCAGCCCGACCATGAGGTCGTGCTCGTCGACGACGCGACCGTCGGCCTGGAGGACCTGTTCGCCCGCGTTGAGGGTGACGTTGCGCTCGTCCGCCGGCCCCAGCGCGACGGCCTGCTCGCGTCGGTCGCCGACGGGCTCGCGCGTGCGGAGGGCGACGTCGTCGTCGTCCTGCGGGACGCCGCCGAGGTCGCCCCCGACTTCCTCGCCCCGCTGCTCGACGGCCTCGAAGGCCGCGCCGCGGTGACCGCACACGGCGCCGCCGTGGCCGCCTACGCGCTCGCCGCGCGCCGCGACGTGCTGCGTGATGCCGTGGCTGTCGCCCGCGAGACGCCGGTCGACGAGTCGCTCGCCGTCGCATCGCTCGTTGCCGCGCTGTCGCGTGTCGGCGCCGTCGAACCCGTCGCGGGCAGCGTCGTCGCGCCCCCTCGCGCCCGCGCCGGCACCGCGCGCGCCCAGCTCGGCGCCGACCCCGAGGTCTCGATCGTCGTCCCCACGCTCGACGTCACCGCTCCGCGCGTGCAGGAGACCCTCCGCGCGATCCAGGAGCGCACCGAGGTCCCGCACGAGCTCATCGTCGTCGACAACGGCGCCCCGCCGCAGGGCTTCAGCGCCCCCGTGAACAGCGGCCTGCGGGCGGCTCGCGGACGCCACATGGTCGTCATGAACGACGATGTCGACGTGCTGCCCGGCTGGTGGGAGCCGCTGCGCGACGCGCTGGACGCCGGCGCGCCCGTCGCGTTCCCGCTGACGATCGACGGTGCGATGCGCCACGACTTCGCCGCGTGGTGCTTCGCCATCTCCCGCGAGACGCTCGACGAGTTCTCGGCCGCCCCCGGCGAGTTCCTCGAGCCGGAGTTCCGCGTGTGGTTCCAGGACACCGACCTGCTGCACCGCCTGCGGCTCGCCGAGCGTCCCCCGGTCCTCGTCGACCGCTCGCAGATCCGCCACGGCCTCTCGCTCACCGTGGCCACGACGGAGCCGGAGCTGCGCGCGTGGATCGACGCGCAGATCGTGCGCGACAAGGCCGCGTTCGAGGCCCGCTGGGGCTCCGGCGTGGCCGGCGCGGCGCGCTGAGCGGACGTTTGCGGTCGCTCTGGCGACCTGCGACGGCCGGTCGGTCCGAGGGCTAGGCGCGGCCGGCGACCACGAGGTACTGGTACGCGCCCAGACGGGCGGCGGCCTCATCGCGGTCGGCGCCGAACGCGGCGACGAGGTCCACGAGCGGCATCAGCTCAGCCGGGAGCGGCGAGTGGTCGTTGACGCCCACATGCTGCGGCGCAAAGCCGCACGCGCCCAGCATGAGGTCGATCTCCTCGAGCGTGAAGAAGTGCACGTGGGTGCGGTCGAGCAGGCCGGCGTCCTGGTACTCCCAGCGGTCGTGCACGAGCAGCGGCATGACGACGGTCCAGTGCTTGACGTTCGGGATCGAGCAGATGATGACGCCATCCTCGGTCAGCGCGTCGCGCAGGGTACGCAGTAGGCGGGCCGGGTCGCGGAGGTGCTCGAGGACGTCGCCGAAGATGATCGCGTCGAAGGTGCCAAGCTCCTCGGGCAGCGCGTCGAGCGCGTCGAGGTCGAGGCAGAAGACACCGTCGAGACGCTCGCGGGCGCGCTCGGCCGCCTCGGGGAACCCCTCGAGGCCGAAGACCTCGAGCCCGGGACGCTCGGCCTTCAGCGCGGCGCCCAGGGCGCCGGCGCCGCACCCCACGTCGAGCACGCGATGGGCGCCCTCGGGGAGGAGCTGGCGGATCTCCGGGCGGGTGAACTCGAAGTAGCCGTCGGCCTCGGCGCCATCGCGCACGCCGGCGCCGCGGCCTGACGCCTTGACGGCCGGTGCCTCGGTCGCGACGCCGCCGCCCTGCCACTTCGCGCGGAAGAGCTCGTCGGCCCGGGTGTAGCTGCTGTCGTCGGTGGTGTCCGCCCCGCCGTCCTCGGCCGTGCGGCTCGTGCCGGTGCGGGTGTGGCGGTGCGCGACCTCGAGCTCGGCAACCACGACACGGCGGCCGGCCGCGCGAACCTGGGCGCAGATGTCGGCGTCGTAGGCGTCGAAGCCGGTGAAGGTCGCGGTGTCGAAGCGCAGCTCACGGACCGCCCACGGCGAGAGCACGAGCAGCAGCCCGTCGACCGCGTCGACGTCCACGACGCCGTGCGTGCCGAAGTCGATCACGCCGCGCGTCTCGGTGACCCGGCCGGCCTTCTGCGGTGCGTCCCACCACGCGAGGCCGTCACCGCCGCGGCCGCCGACCACGCCGATCAGGCCGACGGAGTCGTCGGCCAGGACCTCGCGCACCTTCGCGCAGAACCCCGGATCGAGGATCTCCGTGTCCTCGTGCAGCAGCACGAGCGCCTCGAGGTCGTCGCGGTCACCGACCGCGTCGAGCACCTCGTTGTAGGCCTCGAAGATCGAGCTCGTGGTCTCGGCCTCGATTAGGACCGAGCCCGGCTCGGTGGCGTTCCGCAGCCCTGGGGCCGCGATGGTGGCGAATTTCTCGGCGTCGGCGACGCAGGCGGCGAAGGCGATCACCCCCGAGTTGATCGGCGCGGCGCGCCACAGGTTGAGCGCCGTCCCATACACGGGCACGCGCGCGCGGCGTCCAGCACCCTCCCGACAAAGGGGGACCCGGTGTCCCGGTACGTGGAGTCCACGAGGGATCCCCGGCTCCAGGGGCCCCATCACAGGGGAACAAACGTCCACAAACGCTGGCCAAGCCGTGAACAAACCGGGGATGGCGCCGATCATCTGGCGTGCAGGAAGCCGGCCACACGGATGTGGCCGGTGGGACGAACCATCAACGTCAAGGAGACGACGATGTCCCTTCGCATCAACACCAACGTTGCCGCGCTCAACGCGTACAACAACCTCAACAAGGTCAGCAACGCGACGGAGAAGTCGCTCACCAAGCTGTCCTCGGGGTTCCGTATCAACAGTGCCGCGGATGACGCGGCTGGCCTGGCGATCTCCGAGCGCATGCGCGGTCAGATCGGCGGCCTCAACACCGCTATGCGGAACATCAACGACGGCATCTCGATGATCCAGACGGCTGAGGGTTCCCTCACCGAGGTTCACTCGATGCTGCAGCGTGTCCGTGACCTGGCGGTGCAGTACAAGAGCGGCACCAACACCACGGCAGATCGCACGGCGCTCCAGAGCGAAGTCACGCAGCTGGCGTCGGAGATCGAGCGCATCGGCGCGACCGCGAAGTTCAACGGCATCTCGCTGCTGAACACGGCCGGCACCGTGACGTTCCAGGTCGGTTCGGATGACTCGCAGGAGATCACGGTTGCGACGATCTCCCTGGGCTCGTCCCTGGGCACGACGTTCTACTCGCTGACGGCAGCGGGCACGTCGGACATCTCCGAGATCGACGCGGCGATCAACGCCGTCTCGGCGCAGCGCACCACACTCGGTTCGGTGCAGAACCGGCTGGAGTACACGTACAACGCGCAGT
>JBPPNC010000179.1:0-20954 GCA_051306365.1 Solirubrobacteraceae bacterium | reverse complement strand
TCCCGGCCACGACGGGTCACGCGCGACGGCGGCCGACGGTGGCTTCGTGGGGGCGACGTCGCGCCACACCACGCCGAAGCGCCAGACCGTCGCCCCGGCGCGCCGCGCGTTCGCGAGGCCGGACTCGAGCTCGCCGAAGCCGGTGAGCTGTTCGAGGCCGCCGTCCTGGAAGCCGGTTGACAGGCCGGGCGCCGCGTGCGCGGGGGACGCGACCAGCGCGCAGGCGGCCGCGGACGCGACGAGGATCCGGGTCCCCAGACGCACGGGTGCCCTCAGTCCTCGTCGCGGGGGCGGCGCCGATCGAACGCCCACAGCCCGGCGACGAGTGCGGCGATCGCGAAGAGGGCGAGGAGGAACGCTGTCCCGGTGACCGGCCCGGCGACGACCGAGGAGCGGATTGCCGCGACCGGCCCTTCCGGCGGAGCGGCCAGGCTTGCGCTCTGCTCGGCGGTCTCGCCGCGAAATGCGCCCTCGGGGCGGGTGCGTTCCACGAACGTCGCCAGCGCGACGCCGCTCGCGCCCTCCGACACGAGCCGCTGCCCGAGGGCGGTCTCCGGCGCGCTGCCCGGGGTGCCGGACTCGGCGTACCGCGCGCTCGGGGTCGTGCCCCGCTCCTCGGGAATCATCTCGCAGTACTGATCGACCGCGGCGGTGCCGGGTGGCGCCTCACACCGCTGTGCGTGCGCGGACCCGGCGGCGGGTCCGAGCGCGCAGGCGAGGATGACCAGGACGGTGAGGCGGCGGATCATGCGCATGCTGGTACGTACCACCGGCGCCCAGCATGACAGCGCACTCATCCCTGGCCTCCGAGGAACGTGCTTGACGGCCGCAGTCGCTGCGCCGCGTCGTAGGCGTCCAGCGCGGCCTGCAGCCGTCCGCGCTCGGCCTCCACACGCGCCAGCAGCAGCCGCTGACGCCAGTTCTCGGGCTCGTGTTCGACGGCGCGCCGCAGGTCGACGGCGGCGGCCGTCAGCCGGCCCTGGCCCTCGAGGACGAGCGCGCGCTGGACATAGGGGGTCGCGGCCCACGGCTGGGCCTCGACCGCGCGGGTGGCGTGCTGCAGCGCGGCGGCGCGGTCGGCGTCCTGCGCCGCATCCTGGCTGTGGCGCACCTCGCTGAGCCCGACGAGGCCGGGCAGGAGGAGCAGACCGGCGGCGAGCGCGACGAGCGATAGCGGGATCCGCACGGCGAGGCGCAATCGCGCGGCGGGACGACCGGTGGCGGCGATGAGCGCCCCGATGAGGACCAGGGCGAGGACCGTCACGGCCGTCGCCTCCCACAGCCAGTCGACCCCGGCGCTGAACAGGAAGGCCGCGAGCGCGGCACTCGCCGCCGCGGCCGCTCCGCGTTCGGGGCCTTCGGGCAGCACGCGCAGCGCGCCGACCGCGGCCCACACGATCCCTCCGATGAACCCGAGCAGCAGCAGGAGGCCCGGGATGCCCTGCTCGCTCAGGGTCTCGAGGTACAGGGAGTGGGCGTCACGGACGAACTCGGCGCCGGTGTCGCTCTGGCTCCAGACGAACTCGAACGTGCCGGGGCCCGAGCCCGTCCAAGGGGCCGCTGTGAACCCGTCGCCGGCGACCTCCCAGATCTGCGGCCGGGTCCCGCTGAGGTTCGTCAGGCGCACGGCCGGGTCGTCCGCGGCGGTGATCGGGGTGCTGCGAATGCTGTCGTCGATCCGGTCGGCGTTCGCCGCGACCCCGCCGACGGCGGCGACCACTGCGACGACCGCGGTGGTGATCCCTGCCGCGCGCCCGGCGGTGCGCGGCAGGCGCAGCCGGTCGCTGCCCGCCAGGCCGGAGACGGCCGCGATGGCGCCCGTGCAGAGCATCGCGCCGAGGAGGGTGAGCCCGACACGCCCCGCTCCGGCCGTTCCGGTCGCCTGGGCGATGGCCGGGCTGTCGCGGATCGCGAGGACGACGAGCGCGCCGCCGGCCGCCGCGGCGGCCGTGTGCAGTGCGAGGGTCCAGCGGTTGCGGCTCACGACGAGGAGGACGAGCACGCCGAGGACCGTCCCGCCCACCGACGCGCGGGAGTACGTGAGGTATGCGGTGGCGGCCGCGAGTGGGACCACCGCGGTGGCGGCGGCCCGCGCGGCCGGATGGCGGGCGTGCGCGCCGAGGCCGAGCCCCAGCGCCGTCGTCATGCCCGCCCACGCGCCGAGCGCGTTCCAGTAGCCGATCGGGCGGCTGAGCCGGTTGATCCCGAAGGCGTCGGCGGCCGCGTCGGCGCCGAACGTGCCAGGATCGAGCCGGGACAGGACGGCGAGCCCGCAGACCGCTGCTGCGCCCGTTGCGGCGCCCGCGATCGCCGCGCGCCAGGAGGAACGTCCGAGCGCGCTCGCGGCGAGTACGAGGACGCCGAGGTGGACGAGCACGCGCGCGATCTCGACGGAGGTCCGTTCGTCGCTGGACGTCCACGCCAGCCCGACCGCGGTCCACACCGCCATCGCGGCGAGCGCAGCGACGGCGGGGACCCCCGCCCGGCCGGGGAGGGTGCGCGGGAGCACGCCGGCGAGGAGCGCGAGCGCGAGCAGCCACCACACGAGCACGCCGCCCTGGTGGCGGGTGACGAGGTCGTACGCGCCGCGCTCGAGCGCGACGAAGAACACCGCCGCAGCGACCACCAGGAAGGCGGCGACGGCGGGTGGGCTCGGGCGTGACACGCCGGAGAGCATGTCAGTCGTCCGCATGTTGCGGGGCTTGGGACGGACCGGACACGTCGCCGCATCCGTCCGCGCGATCACGCAAACTGGTCGCCGCATGCCGCTGTCCGCCGCCTCCATCCACCTCGCTTGAGCACACTCCGAGGCTGGCAGGAACGCGCGCTCTCGCAGCTGCGCGTCTGGAACGGTGACGGCCCGCCCAGCCCGTTCCTGATCTCCGCGGCGCCGGGTGCCGGCAAGACGCGCCCGTCGCTCGTCTTCGCGCGGGAGCTGCTCGACGCGGGGCTCATCCGGCGGGTCGTCGTGGTGTGCCCGACCACGCCGCTCACGCGCCAGTGGGCCGAGGCCGCCGCCCGGCAGGGCCTGCACCTGCAGCCCGACGCCGAGGAGCTCACGCCGCCGAGAGACTTCCACGGTGTCTCCGTCACGTACGCACGCGCGGCCGCCTCGTCGGCGCGGTGGGAGAAGCAGTGCATGCCGGGCACGCTGGTGATCGCCGACGAGGCGCACCACCTCGGTGACGACCTCGCGTGGGGCGCCGGGTTCACGCGCGCGTTCGGCGCAACCACGCGCTGGCTGCTGCTGTCCGGCACGCCGTTTCGGTCCGATCAGTCCGCGATCCCGGGCGTGCGCTACGAGGACTGCGTGGCGCAGCCCGACGTCTCCTACACGTACGCCGACGCGGTGCAGGACGGCATCTGCCGCCCGGTCGCGTTCATCCCCTTCGATGGCACGCTGAGCTGGCAGTCCGGTGACGACACGATCGAGGCGTCGTTCAGCGACGTGCTCACCGGCCGCGAGGCGAGTCGCCGGTACCGCACCGCGATCTCCACGGAGCTCGCCGACGGGCTGCCGCGGATCCTGCGCACCGCCCACGAGCGGTTGACCGGCCTGCGCGGCGGGGACCATCGCGATGCGGGCGGGCTCGTCATCGCGTCCGACGGCGCCCATGCGCGGCGGGTCGCGAAGGTGCTGCACGAGATCACCGGGCGCTCGCCGGTCGTCGTGCTCCACGACGACCAGAAGTCCCACGACAAGCTCGCGGCGTTCACGAAGAGCAAGGACCCGTGGATGGTGGCCGTGAACATGGTCTCCGAGGGCGTCGACATCCCGCGCCTGCGGGTGGGCGTGTACGCGTCGGCGGCGAAGACCCCGCTGATCTTCCGCCAGGTCGTCGGCCGGTTCGTCCGCACCATCCCCGGCCGTCCGCACGGGGAGGCCAGCTGGCTCTACCTGCCGGGCGAGGGGGCGCTGCGCGCGCACGCCAGCGATGTCGAGACCGAGCTGCGCCACGTCCTGCGGCCGCCCGGCGACGACGATGGTCTTGACCTGTTCGACGAGCCACCCACGCGGCGCGAGACCGAGCGGACCGAGGAGATCGCCTTCGTCCCGGTGCACGCGGAGGTCAACCCGCAGATGGCGCTGTTCGGGGGCGGCCCGCCGCCGCCCAAGCCGCCGCCCGCGCCGGTGCCGGTTCCGCCCACCGCTGCCGCCGGTTCGGCGGTGCTCGACGAACCGGAACCCGAACCCGAGATGCCCGCCTGGCAGCGTCGCGGCCTGCTGCGGGACAAGCGCAAGGATCTCGTCGGCTCGCTCGCCCGGATGGACGGGCGCTCACACCGCGAGATCAACGCGTGGGTCAACCGTGCGACGGGCGTGACGCGCGTCGATGATGCGACGATCGCGCAGCTGGAGAAGTCGGTGGATGTGCTGCTGCGTGCGCTCGAGCGCGGGAGCCGCCGTCGCCGCGCCTCCTAGACGGGGGCCGTCGTACATCTGCCGCAGGTCGGCGGTGAACGTCAGCAGCCACGCCGGGTCTGGCCCGCCGCCGACGTGGGGTTCGTGTTCTGATCTCCTGCCCATCGAACGCCCTATCGACGGGTTCTCGGGATCCCTGACGACGAGGAACCACCAACTCGACGGGTGATGGAGAATCCACGCCGACATGGATCTCACGGACCGCAAGCTGCTCATCACCGGCGTCCTGACGGACGACTCCATCGCCTTCGCGGTGGCGAAGGCCGCGCAGGAGGCCGGAGCGGAGGTCGTCCTGACCGGGTTCGGCCGGGCGCTGCGGCTGACCACGCGGATCGCAAGGCGCCTGCCGACCGAGCCCGACGTGCTGGAGCTCGACGTCAACGAGCCCGGGCACACCGCGGCGGTCGCCGCGGATCTCACAGCCCGCTGGGGCCGGCTCGACGGCCTCCTGCACGCGATCGCGTTCGCTCCGGAGGACGCGCTGGGCGGCAACTTCCTCAACACCCCGATGGAGTCGGCCGAGATGGCGTTCCGCACGAGCGCGTACTCGATGAAATCCCTGGCGGTGGGGCTGCTGCCGCTGCTGCGCGAGTCACCGGACGGCGGGTCGATCGTCGGGCTGGACTTCGACGCGACGGTCGCCTGGCCGGTCTACGACTGGATGGGGGTGGCGAAGGCCGCGCTGGAGTCGGTCAACCGCTACCTCGCGCGGGATCTCGGCCCGTATGGCGTGCGGTCGAACCTCATCGCGGCCGGGCCGCTGCGGACGATCGCCGCGAAGGGGATCGGCGGGTTCGACCAGATCGCCGGGATGTGGGGCGATCAGGCCCCGCTGCCGTGGGACCTCGCCGACGCGTCACCGGTGGCCGACGCGGCACTGTTCCTCATGAGCCGCCTGTCGCGCGGGATCACCGGCGAGATCCTCCACGTCGACGGCGGCTTCCACGCGATGGGCGCCCCCATGGCGCCGCCGCAGGCCGAAACCTGAGCCCCGCTGGGGGCCGAACGGTCGTTTGTGGTCGCCATGACGGCCGCCGAAGACCGTTCGCCAGCGGGGGCGCGGTGACCGGACGTTTGTGGCCGCTCTGGCGACCGCAAACGACCGTTCGGCCTCTCGGGCGGTGCTGTCAGGCGTCGGGCGCGCCCCCGGGCCGCCCGTCGGGCCACGAGTACGCCGCGCGCCACCACAGCTCGGCGAGCGTGCGGATCGCGTCGTCGAGCTGCGTGCCCGTCTTGCCGCGCTGGACCTCGATGCTGATGTGCCGCTCGACCATCGCGCACAGCGCCAGGGCGCTCGTGCGCGGAGAGATGTCGCTCGGGGCGATCCCACGCTGCTGGTCGCGCCGCAGACGCCGCTCGGCACCCACGATGAGCCGCCGGATGTGCGGCTCCCACTCGGGCGGGAGCCGGTCCTCGCGGCCGGAGAGCTGGAACGCCAGCAGCAGCACCGTCGCGTTGCGGTTCACCGCCGCGACGACCCGCGAGATCCCCAGCCGCAGCTGCATGCGCGGCTCGCCATCCCCGTCGAAGTATGTCGACGCGCCCTCGTACAGCTCGGAGAACGCCTGCTGGATGAGCCGGTCGACGACCGCCCGCTTGTTCGGGAAGTAGAAATAGACGGCCGTGCGGCTGACGAAGGCGCGGCGGGCGATCCCGTCGATCGTCAGACGCTCGAACGGCTCCTCCTCCACCGCGGCGCGCGCGGCGGCGAGGATCGCATCCTCCGTCGGGTTCCGCGGCGCGAGCTGCTCTGCGGGAACACTCACAATCCCGGCATCCTCGCAGGTCTCACCGCGGAACCGCGAGCCCGGGCGATTCCCGGGCCCGCAGGTGCGCGCTATGCGGCCGCGAACGCCACCGACGCGTTCTGCCCGCCGAAACCGAACGAGTTCGACAGCGCCAGCTTCGCCCCGGGGGCTTCGCGGGCCTCCAGCACGTGGTCGATCTCGCACTCCGGGTCGGGCTGCTCCAGGCCGCCCGTCGGCGGGAGGACGCCGCGCTGCAGCGCCGTGATCGTCGCGACCGCCTCCACGGCGCCGGCGGCGCCGAGCAGATGGCCGATCTGCCCCTTCGTCGACGACACCGCGGGGGCGTAGCCGTTGAAGATCTCCTTGATCGCTCGCGACTCGATCGCGTCGTTGAACGGCGTCGACGTGCCGTGTGCGTTGATGTAAGCGACGTCCGTGGGCTCCGCGCCCGCCGAGCGCAGCGCGTTGCGCATGGCCGCGGCCGCGCCGCGGCCGGTCTTGTCGGGCTGGGCCATGTGGAACGCGTCGCTGGACGCGCCGTATCCGAGCACGCGGCCCAGGACCTTCGCGCCGCGCGCCTTCGCGTGTTCCTCGGCTTCGAGGATCAGCGCGCCCGCGCCTTCACCCATGACGAACCCGTCGCGGCGCTCGTCGAACGGCCGCGACACGCCCTCCCTCGACAGCGCGCCCATCCGGCCGAAGGCCGCATCGGGCAGGCCGCAGAGCGTCGCCTCCGACGACCCCGCGACCGCGACGTCCGCGTCGCCGAACTGGATCATCCGCAGCGCGTCGCCGATCGCGTGGGCGCCCGTGGCGCACGCCGACGAGACCGACCACGACGGGCCGTACACGCCCAGCTGGATCGCGAGCAGGCCCGCGGCGGCGTTGCTCATCATCATCGTGATGAAGTGCGGGGAGACCTCCCGCGGGCCGCCTTCGAAGAACTCTCCGTAGGTGGCCTCGATGGTGGTCATCCCGCCGATGCCGGTGCCGAAGACGATCCCGACCCGCTCGGGATCGACGCCGGCGTCGGCCAGGCCCGCCTCGTGCCAGGCCTGCAGCCCCGCGGAGATGGCGAACTGGCCGTAACGGTCCGTCTTGCGGACGTCCCGTGGTGTCTGCCAGGTCTCCGGGTCGAACCCGGAAGCCGGCGCTTCGGCGGCGCCGCCGTGGTCGGCCGGCACGATGCCCGACTGGCCTGCGGCCAGCGCGTCGAAGAACGCATCGGGTTCATTGCCGACGGGCGAGACGACCCCGCGCCCGGTGACGACGACGTCGCGCATGATTAAGCCGTCGTCCCGGCGAGCTTGAGGGTCAGCTTGACCGCATCGCCGACGGTCTCGACCGGCTTGAGCTCGTCGTCGCTGATCACGATCTGGTACTCGTCCTCGAGCGCCTTGATGAGCTCCACGAGGTCGAGCGAGTCCACGTCGAGCTCTTCCCAGGTGGTGTCCAGCTCGGCGTTCTCCGCGCCGGGCACCTTGATGGCCTCGAGTTCGTCGCGAACGCGCTGGAGCACGCCGTCTTCGGTCAGGTCCGCCATGTGTTCTCCCTTGTGTCGTCTGTTGAAGTGGTCATGCGCCCATGCCTCCGTCGACGGAGAGCGTGGCGCCGTTGATGTAGCCGGCCTCGGCCGAGCAGAGGAACCGCACCGCGGCGGCGACCTCGGTGGGGGTGCCGACGCGCCCGGCCGGGATGAACTCGACGAGCTTGTCGGTGTCCAGCTCGGCGGTCATGTCCGTCTCGATGAACCCCGGGGTGATCGCGTTGACGGTCACGCCGCGCTTACCGATCTCCTTGGCCAGCGCGCCGGTCAGTCCGAGCAGCCCGGCCTTCGACGCGATGTAGTTCGCCTGCCCTGCCTGCGCGCGGGTGGCGACGATGCTCGACACGTTCACGATGCGGCCCCAGCGAGCGCGCAGCATGTCGCCCATGACGCCGCGAGTGAAGCCGAAGGCACCGGAGAGGTTCGTGTCGACGACGTCGCCCCAGTCGCTGTCGCTCATGCGCAGCGCCAGGCCATCACGAGTGATTCCCGCGTTGTTGACGAGCACGAGGACCTTGCCGAACTTCTCGTGGATCTCGTCGACGGCGCGCGCGACGTCCTCGGGCACACCGATGTCGGCCTGCACGTCGCCGCTCGTACGGCCGATCGTCACGACGGTCCAGCCGTCGGCGCGCAGGGCGTCGGCGATCGCTGCGCCGATCCCGCGGGTGCCCCCGGTGACGACGGCCACCCCGGCCTCCTGCTTCTCGGCCAGTGCACTCATGCCGAACCTCCGTCGTGGTTGGGCGAAGGAGCGTCAGCGAGTTCGCCCGGCTGGATGGGAGGCGCCATCCGAGCATCCGGCTCTTTCCACCCGATGACGTTGGCCCCCCACACGTAGCCGGCGCCGAAGGCGGCCAGGCCGATCTTCATCCCCGGTTGCAGGCGACCCTCGGTCTCGGCGTCGCGCAGCGCGAGCGGGATCGAGGCCGATGACGTGTTCGCCACGCGGTCGACGTTCATCACGAGCTTCTCCTCGGGCACGCCGAGCTGCTGGGCGGTGGCGGTGAGAATGCGAGCGTTGGCCTGGTGGGCGACGAAGAGGTCGAGGTCGTCGACCGTGAGGCCCTCGCGCTCGAGCACCGCGCGCGTGGCCTCCGCCATGCGGTCCACGGCGTTCGTGTAGACGCTGCGGCCGTTCATCGTCAGGCACCCGCCGAGCGGGGCGTAGAGCTCGTCGGCGCGGTACTCGCTGCCGAGCGACGCCTTGGACACGCCCACGGGGAAGTCACCGCCGATGAGGACCGCGGCCCCCGCGCCGTCGCCGAACAGCACGGCGGTCGAGCGGTCCTGGAAGTCCGTGATCCGGCTGAGGATGTCGCAGCTGACGACGAGCACGGTGCGGGCCCGTTCGGCCTCGATGAGGGCGGCGGCGTAGTCCAGCGCGTAGACGAAACCGGCGCACGCGCCGTTGAGGTCGACCGCGCCCGTGATCCCGGCGCCGAGATCGTCGGCGACCCGCGGCGCGAGCCCGGGCGTGACGAAGTCGGGGGTGATCGTCGTGACGATGACGTGATCGAGCAGCGACGCCTCGATGCCGGCGTCCTCGATGGCCTCGCGCGCGGCCTCGGTCGCCAACGCGCCGGCCGGGTCCTCGGGGTTGAGGTGGTACCGCTCGCGGATCCCGGTGCGACGGACGATCCAATCGTCGGTGGTCTCCAGCCCGCGCGCTTCGAAGTCGGCGTTCGTGACGACCTTGTCCGGGAGGGCGCGGCCGATGCCGACGACGCCCGCCTTCACGCGGCCACCGTCACCGTCCGGCGGACGAGGCCGCTGAGCACTCGCCCTGGTCCGACCTCCTCGAACGTCTCGACGCCCTCGTCGGCGAGCGCGAGCAGCGTCTCGCGGAAGCGGACGGGAGCGAGGAGGTTCGCGACAAGTTCGCCCCGGATGTCGCTGAACGGCTCGGCGGTGCCGTTGCTGATCACCGGGAACGTGGGCGCGAGCACCTCGATCTCACGCAGGGCGGCGGCGAGATCGTCGGAGGCGGGCGCCATGAGCGGCGTGTGGAACGCGGCGCTCACCGGCAGGCGGCGGGCGCGCACGTCGTACTCGCGGCCCAGCTCGAGCGCCTGTTCGATGCCCTCCTCGCGGCCTGACAGCACGACCTGGCCGGGCGCGTTGTCGTTGGCGACGTGCAGCCCGGTCTGCCGTGCGAGCGAGCGCGCGACGTCGATGTCGCCACCGAGCAGCGCGACCATGCCGCCGGGGACGAGCTCGTTCGCACGGTCCATGGCGGCGGCGCGCACGTCGACGAGCCGCAGAGCGTCCTCGAACGCCAGCGCGCCTGCGGCGACGAGCGCGGCGTACTCACCCAGCGAATGGCCCGCGCCGGCGATCGGCGCGGCGGCCTCGACGCGCGCATCCCACGCCGCGACGGAGCACAGGAAGATCGCGGGCTGCTGGTAGCGCGTCCCCTCGTCGAGACGGGAGAACGGGTCGTAATCGAGCAGGGCGAGCCCGGCCTGCAGGCGGGGTGCGTCGGTCCAGGGCTCCTCCATGCCGTCGGCATGGCTGCCCTGCCCGGGGAACAGGACGACGGTAGGCATCGAAGTAGAGGTACACGACTTGGGCCCCCCGGTCTCCATGGTTTGACACGGGTGACACGGTTGTCGAATGGCCACGAGCACCGGGAAGATTCCTGGTGGTAATCTTCCTTCGTGGCGTTGAACATCAAAGATGAGACCGCCGACCGCCTCGTCCGGGAGCTCGCCGAGGCGACGGGCGAGAGCCTCACCGACGCGGTGTCGAACGCCGCCCGCGAGCGGCTCGAGCGGCTGCGCGGCGCCATCCCCCGCGAACAGCGCCGCCGCGAGATCGACGCGATCGCGATGCGCAGCGCGGCGCTCCCCGTCCTCGACGAGCGGTCCCCGGACGAGATCCTCGGCTACGACGGCGTCGGCCTGCCGCGCTGAGCGCATGGTGATCGACACCTCCGCGCTCGTCGCGCTCCTCCAGGGCGAGCCCGACGCCGGCGAGTTCTCCCAGGTGCTCGCCGAAGCGCACGACCCCGTCATCTCCGCGGCCACGCTCGTCGAGGCGGCGATCGTGCTGGGCGCGCGCGCCGGCGACGCCGGCGTGGCCGCGCTGGACGAGCTGCTCGCGGCGGCCGCCGTCCGGGTCGTGGCAGTCGACGAGGCCCAGGCCCGCGCCGCCCGCGGCGCCTATCGGCGGTTCGGCAAGGGCCGGTACGCCGCCGGGCTGAACTACGGTGACTGCTTCGCGTACGCGCTCGCACACACGACCGGCGACGCGATCCTGTTCAATGGCGACGACTTCTCACAGACGGACGTCGCGGACGCGCGCCATACTGAGCCCCGCAAGGGTCGTTAGCTCAATCGGTAGAGCACCGGACTTCAACACACATAGGAGCGCCAGCAGGGAAACCACTGGTCAGTCGGCGGCTGTGTGCTGGGACCCCCTGAGAGCCTGAGGTACCCATCGTGGTGACAATCCTCAGGATTGGGCAATCAGCAGGCAATCCGGAGACGGCGAGCCCTCAGAGGCCATACGCCGCCCACCCTAACGTCGAGCCGAGGGTGAAGAGATGGTCCAGACCGCAACGCCTGCGCCGCGGCGCAGGAGGCCGGTGAAAGCCGGTGCGGCAGGTTAATCCGAGGGATCTGGGTTCGAGTCCCAGGCGACCCACTTGCGCCGCGGTCTTCGTAGACTGCACGTCGTCCCGCCACGCCCCCATGGTGTAGCGGTTAGCACGCCAGCCTTTCACGCTGGTAGCGGGGGTTCGATTCCCCCTGGGGGTACTAGTTCTACTAGGAAGGAGAAGAACCAGACGAACCCGTTGGAGCGACGGTCGATCGGGACGCTGACGTCGTGGCGCTTGTCCTTGACGCGGACCTTCAGAATCAGGTCGCGGCGCTGGCCATGCGGGTCGTTGGGGATGTTTTCGTACGTGTGATCGAAGTCGATCCCGCTCGTCTGGTTCTGGCTCCAGTACGAGTACAGCTCCTCGCTGATTCGGATGCTCGCGGACTCCAGCCGGTTGCGCAGCGCGTTGTAGTCCTGCTTGGCCAAGTCGTCGAGGTCGATTCGGGCCTCGTCGATCAGGGCGAGGAACGTCCTCTCCGGGTCGGTGAGGCGCTGCTGTTCTGGCGCTTGGTCAGCAGCTCACGGACGTTGCCCTCGCCGGCCATCCGCGCGTAGTCGTGGAAGTAGATGTACATCGGCTCACGCGCCTCGAACCAGTCCGCCACCGCCGTCTCCAGGACGCCGCCGGCCCAGTCGCTGAGCATCTCCAGCGCGCGCGGCTGAGGCGGGCTCTTCCTCCTCCTGCGCCTCGGCCGTCGCCGACGCCCAGGACTGCAGCTCGGCGAGCGTCGTGAGCTTCGCCGGGTCGCCCTCGACACCCGCCTGCTCGGCCAGGTGCTTGACCGCCTCGCTCTCGTTCGTCTCGAACTCGATGAGCCGGTTTCGGTCGTAGTCGACGGTCACGGTGATGGTGCTGTCGTCGCCGAGCGTGACGGTCTTCTCGCCGAACGTGGCATGGAGGTCCGCGATGTCGGCGTCGCTCAGTCGGTAGCGCGCGGTGATGACAATCGGCCGCGGGAAGTCCGGGTCCTTGAGCTGGTGCTCGATGTCGGCGGCGCCGCGGCGCGGATAGTCGTCGTCGACGTCGAACGATTCCGGCTGCCCAGGCGCGGGGTTCAGCCGTACGAGCGCCTCAAGGAAGTTCGTCTTCCCCGACTCGTTCTTGCCCACCAGGCACGCGACCCGTTCGAGCGGCACCACGCCCGGGTCCTCGATCGAGCGGAAGTTCGTGATCTGGACAGAGTGCAGATGCATGAGATCGTCCCAGTGGTCAGGGTGGTGCGAGCAGAGGAACGATAGGCGTGGTGTCGGACATCTGCGTGACTGTGTGGCCGGCTGGCCCGTCGCTGTCGCCGCGTAGTTGCACGGTGGTCCGCGCGTCCGGACGACACTGGCGCCAGCCGCGATGGGGCGCTCGCCGAGCGCTCGGGCGCTACTTGCGGTCGGACGAGTTGTTCGTCCCGGAAGAGCTCGAGCCGTTCTCAGTTGCGGGCTGCGGACTGCTCGCGCCGTTGGGTGGCGTGACCGGATGGAAGCCGATGAAGCCGGTGGCCACAGGTGGGCGACCGGTCATCTGCAGCTCTGCCTCACGCAGCTCGCGCTCGGTGATGGGTGGAGTCTCGCGTTCAGTCATGTGGGATGTTCACCAGGCCCTTGTGGGAGACCCATCTATGGTCTCGATCTCTGACCCGGCGACGAACGCCAAGCCCCGAATTGGTCGGGTAGTAGTTGCCGTCCGGACCTTCGAGCAGGACCTTGATCGATGTACAGGTCACGCGGCTGCGGCGTCAGCGCGACCCTCGATCGGTCGGTCATCGTGCCGACGACGATCTGGCCGCTCTTGGTCCTCACGCGCACGAACACGTACGGCTCAGAACGCCGCATCTGCCGCCATGTGCGGTCCCAGGTCGACGGGCCCTCGTGCAGCAAGCGCGCCGAGAGCAGGTCCAGCAGCTTCGCCCCGGACCGGGCTGCCCGGCTCGCCGTCTGGTCATCGGTCTGCCGGCGGCGATCCTGGGCCTCTCCGAGATGCCGCGCTGCCGCATCGACGACTTCGCCGGCGATGAACCCGACGACGGCGGGCACTGCCAGCAGGGCGATGACGAACCGCCATGTGTCGCCCTCGTCGGTGGTCAGCGCAGTGCCAGCGAGCGCGTCGTCGTACAGATCTCGACCTCCGAGCTTCCAGGCGATCACCGCGATCACCGAACTGATGGCGATGACCTTCGCAACCGTGGCGATCCCCTCGTGGTGCTCGGGCATCGCCCGCCCGAGGCGGTAGCCGCCGAGGTACAGAAACCCGGGCACGACGATCACGAGGAACACGATCGCCGCTTCGGCTGAACTAGGCACGCGCGAAACCGTAGCCTCGCTGACGGCCACCTACACCTGCGTGGTTCGAGCTCACGAGGTAGGGCTTCAACCGTGGCAGCGTCTGGGACCGGCGCGCTTTGAGAGGTGGCCATCGGACGCGCCGGGGCTCTAGGATTCAGTGGTAGAAGCCGATCAATATGGGCGGTCCCGCAGAATTTCCCTCTGAGCCGGACCGCTGCTACGGTGAGCAAGATGGAGACGTCAGCCCAGTACTTCCAGCGAACGAAGGCTCGCCAGCAGCGGGCGCTGACCGCGCTCGGGCACACGGCCTCCCGGACGTCGACGAGCTCGCGCAGCTCAACCGCGCCATCCACGAGGACGACGGCCTCCCCGGAGCGTACGCGCTCGACCAGCGCGCGACGCTCCGCGGCTGCCTGAGCCGCGCCGCAGACGCTACGACCCGTCGCCTGACGGGGTGATCGCCGCCGCAGCTGTGCTCGCGCACGGCATCGCCCAAGCTCAGGCGTTCCGCGACGGCAATCGGCGTACCGCGTACTTCGCCGTGCAGGCATTCCTGGAGCGGCACGGCCTCGGCTACCTGAGCGGCGAGGACGACGACATGCTGGCCCGCAAGCTCAACCAGGTGGTTGAGCGGCAGTCCCTGCGCGCAGCAGGCGCCCCTCCCGGACCCGAGGACTTCAAGGATCTTCTGCGACGCCGCTTGGAGAAGCGCAAACCCCGAAGGTGACCAACCGCGCAACCGCCGACCGCCGGTGTAGCGGTCGATCGCGCGTCGAACCTCGGCGGCAGACGGTCAGCCAGCGGTAGCAGGCGTGATGAGATCGCGCAGCGTTCCGGCCAGTCCTTCCGCGAGCCGCAGAAGCGTCTCCTAACGGTCGTCGAGGCGCGCGAGAAGCCACTGGATCTCCTCCTCGGGCGCGCCGCCAGCGCGCGCTGCCGCCAATCGAACGCCCGTGGTGGCGATCTCGTCGACGACGTGAAGCTGAACGCCAAGTACGCGAAGAACCGAATCGAGAGCTGTTTCCGTCACACGTCGAGCGTGCCTCACACCATCGCCCCTCCCCGTACTTTTCGCCTGAATGAGCATCTGGACGACGGCCGGTACCAGGCCAGATCAATTCGACGTCGTGACCGTCGACTCCCTCGGCTGGACGAAACACAGCCCCGGCAAGACGAAGGACCGCTGCTGGATCGACCTACGAACAAGCCAAGGGCTATCCGACGATAAGGATCAGATGGCGCAGGATCTCGCCGCTGCCGTACCCAGATCGATCGGAGAGCTCACGATGTGCTGGTGGCACCGGTGGCCATGGCCACACTTGTCCAACCTGGCGATCTGGTGCTGGCAGAACCCTGAACACGCAACCGAGGACAAGCTCCGAGACGAGCTACGCAGAACGCGGCTCGACCCCGACCTCGCTGGCCAAGTCGCCCTACAGATTCTGGACCCGATGCGATGGGACCCGGCCGAGCGCACGCTGACCAACGGGATCCACCGGCTGTGCGCGTTCCGAGTGGCCGGCGTACAGAACTGCCTCGTACGCGTCCGCTGATCAAGAACGCCACGCGCGCGTTCACATCCGCCGTGAAGCGCGTTGACATTGAGCGCGGCCTACACGTACCTCCGACGCCGTTCGGCCCGAACCTACGGAGCGAACGTACGTTCTTGTGAGACGCCTACTACTGCTGATCGGTGCTGCGTCGCGAGATCCATGTGTTGGCGCTCCCGATGCCGTGATCCCGCCGCACGGATCTTCACGCCCCATTATCGGCTCACATATCTGCGGGCGATGGCAGAGTTGGGGCCGGAGCCGCAGCTCGCCGGGGATGTCGCCGCGGTGCTCGGGCGCAAGTCGACATCGCTTGGCCCGACTCGCGCTCGCCTGGTGGAGAAAGGGCTGCTCTGGACCCCGTCCCACGGGTATGCGGCCTTCACCGTCCCCCAGTTCGATCGTATTTGAAGCGGACGTACAAGCTGGGCATCTCTCGCTGAAGTCGTCCCTCGCGCAACCATTCGGGCTGCACTATCATCCGCCCGAATGGGGCTGCGCTTCTACGTCTTCAGCGACTCGTACCCCTCTGCGAAGCCATCCTCGCGGCCGCGCGGTACAAGGGCATCCCATACAGCGCGTCGAGATCCCACCGGTCGTCCACGCCCCGGTCATGCGCGTGATGTTCGGCGAGCGCACCGTGCCCGGCGCGCAGGTCGACGGCCGCAAGGTCCACCGCACGAGCGCGATCTTCCGCGCGCTCGACGACATGGTCACCGAGCCGCGGCTGTTCCCCGCCGATCCCGATCACCGCGCCCTCGTCGAGCGGGCCGAGACCTGGGGCGCCGGCCCGTTCCAGGACATCGGGCGGCGGCTCGTGTGGTTTCACATGCGCGGCCGGCGGAGGTCGTGCGCCGCTGGGCCGAGCTGGACGAGCACGCGGTCTCCCGCACCGCGAAGCGGATGTTCGCCCGGCCGATGGCCGAGATCGCCGCGATGGCGAACGAAGCGACCGCCGAGCGGGTGGAGGCCGATCTCGCGGCGCTGCCTGAAGTAACAGCGCCTGCGTGCAGGGGTAGCCTGCGAGGAGGCCCCCATGAACGCACGCGAGATCAACGAGAGCGGTGAACTCGCGGGCCGGGCCCTCGGCTCGGTCGGCACGGCCGTCCACGACACGCACCACGCGATCTCGAACCGGGTGTTCGCCGCGCTCGGCCCGTCCGGTGCGCCGTTTCGCCGGATGCACGACACGATCTCCGCGGTCGCGTATGGCAGCGTCGCGGCCGGGCTGCGGCACGTGCCCCGCGGCGCCGGCGCGATCGCCGCGCTCCGTGCGCCCGCCGACGCGCCGTCGATGGCGGACAGTGTGGGCGGCGCCCTCGCGCTCGGCGCGCTGAACGCGGCGGCCGGCGACCGCCTCGAGGTCGAGCGCAGCCCGCTCGCCGTCCCGATGCAGCTGCGCGCCGCCGGGCATCTGGTCGACGCGGACGCCGCCGCACTCGCGCACGCGTACCCCGACGCCGCCCCGCGCATCGTGGTGTTCGTCCACGGCCTCGGCGGCAACGAGGACGTCTGGCGGCTCGACCCGCTCGGCCGCGGCACGCCCGACCGGCTCGTCTACGGCGACCAGCTCCGCGCCGAGCTCGGTGTCACCCCCGTCTACGTCCGCTACAACACCGGCCGCCGCATCTCCGACAACGGCCGGGAGCTCGCCGCGCTGCTCGAGGCGCTCGTCGAGCACTGGCCCGTCGCGGTGGACGAGCTCGCCATCGTCGGGCACTCGATGGGCGGACTCGTCGCCCGCGCCGCCTGCCACGTCGCCTCCAGTGACGGCGACGCCTGGCTCGCGTGCACGCGCCACGTCGTCTGCCTCGGCTCGCCGCACGCGGGCGCGCCGCTGGAGCGCGGCGCGAACCTCCTCGGACACACGCTGCGCGCCGTCCCGGAGACGCGCACGTGGGGCGAGATGGTCAACGCGCGCAGCGTTGGCATCAAAGACCTGAGGTTCGGCGCCGTCGCCGAGGAGGACTGGAACGGCCACGACCCCGACGATCTGCTGCGCGACCGCCGCACGATGGTCATGCCGCCGGCGGGGATCACGGTGCACGTGATCAGCGCATGTGTCACGGCCGACCGCGACCAGCCGTTCGGCCGCGTCATCGGCGACCTACTCGTGCAGGAGCGCAGCGCGCTCGGGCCGCGCCGCAGCCACCCGCTGCATCGCACCCCGGAGGACCACCGGCATGTCGCCGGCGCGCACCACTGGACGCTGCTGTCGCACCCGGACGTGGGGCAGGCGCTCTGCGACTGGCTTCGACCGCTGCCGGTCGCCTGAACAGTAAGCTCCGCACCATGCGGACGACATGGATGTTGGCCGCCGCGGGGGCGGTCATCGCCGCGATGTCGGCGGCGGGCCCGGCGCAGGCGGCGCCCGAGCCCTTCGGCCACGCATGCGAGGCGAAGCACTCGAAGCAGGGCGCGTTTCGCATCTGCCCCACGGTGACGCTCGCCGACCGCGTGCCGTCGTGGGACGGCACGCCGATCGACGCCGACGTGCACCTGCCGCCCACCGGCGATGGGCCGTGGCCGACCGTCGTGTGGCTGCACGGCTTCGGCGACGGCAAGGAAGCGGTCTCGACGCAGGCCGAGGGGTACGCGAACCGGGGGTACGCCGCGCTGAGTCTGTCCGCGCGCGGGTTCAACGGCTCGTGTGGCTTCGCGGCGTCGCGGACCCCGGACTGCGCCCGCGGCTGGATCCACGTCGCCGACCAGCGCTACGAGGTCCGGGACGTCCAGCATCTGCTCGGGCTCCTCGCCGACCAGGGCGTCACGGTCCCGGACCGCATCGGCGCGACGGGGTCGTCGTACGCGGGCATCCAGGCGCTGCAGCTCGGGTTCCTCAATGACCGGGTCCGCCTGCCCGACGGCAGCTTCGCGCCGTGGCGCAGCCCTGCGGGAAAGGCGATGCGCGTCGCCGGGGTCGCGCCGCAGCTCGCGTGGTCGGACATGGTCGCGGCGGTCTACCCCAACGGCGACTTCGGCCAGGCCACGACGCGGACGAGCACCGCCACGCGGCGGCGACCCGGATTCCGCCTGCAGTCCTTCTTCGACCTGATCCGCAACGGCGCCCAGTTCCTCAACCTCCTGCCGCAGCCGGGTGCGGACCCGACGATCGACTTTCAGCGCTGGCTCGCCCTCACTCCGGACGACCTCACCAAGCCCGAGGGGCGCGCCGCGCTCGATGAGCTGTACGAGTACCGCTCGCCGCTCGCGATCCCGGGCACGCCGCGCCGCTCATCCTGGTGCAGGGGTGGACCGACAGCGCGGTCCCGGTCGCACATGCGCTCGCCGTCTACCGCACGCTGCGCGCGCGCGATCCTGACGCGAAGGTCTGGATGTCCCTGTCGGACGTCGGGCACTGGCGCTCGATGAACAAGCGGCGCACGACGCTGAACGTCGGGGACCGGAACATCGCGTTCTTCGAGCATTTCCTGCGGGGGCGCAAGGGCTTCTACGGGCCCGGGCAGGTGACGGTGTACCGCATGGACTGCCGCCGCAAGCGCAGCGACGGGCCGGCGATCCGGGAGGCGTCGTATGAGGCGCTCAGCCGCTCGACGGTGTCCGTCGCCGACCGCGGGGCGGCCGGCACCGTGACGTCGGAGGGCGGCCTCGCGTCGGTCGCCAAGCAGGTCGACCCGGTGACGTCGCAGCTGCACTGCCCGACGATCCGGTCGCGGCCCGAGCCGAACACCGCCGCGCTGGACCTCACCGTCACCCGGCCCTTCACCTACCTCGGCCAGGGGGTGATCCGCGCGCGGGTGCGCGGGACCGGCGGGCCGCGCGGCCAGGTCGTGGCGCGGCTCTGGCACATCGAGCGCGGGCGCCAGCGGCTGCTGGACCGCAGCATCACGCGGGTGGACCTGCCGCGGCGCGGGACCGTCCGGATCGGGCTGAACGGCAACGCGGTGCAGTTGCGCCGCGGCGAGCATCTGCGCCTCCAGCTGCTGGGCCGTGACGCCCCGACCTATGCGGCGCCCGACCAGCGCTTCCGCATCGCGGTCTCCGACCTGAAGCTCGAACTGCCGGCGCGCGAGCGCCCGGGGACCGGCGCGCTCGCGGTCAGACGGCCCGGGTGAGGCCGCCGTCGACGATCAGCGCCTGCCCCGTCACGTAGCCGGCGCGGGCGCTGAGCAGGAACGCGGCGGCGGCCGCCATCTCGCCGGGCTCGCCGAGCCGCCCGGCGGGGACCTCGTCGGCGGCCACCCGCTCGGCGGCGTCGCGCGAGCCGTAGAGCGAGAACAGCCGGTCGGTGGCGATCCGCCCGGGGAGCACGCTGTTGAGCGTGATCCCGTCGGCGGCCACCTGCCGGGACACGGTCTTGAACGCGGCGAGCATCGCTGCGCGGTGGGTGTTCGACAGCATGAGGTTCGGGATCGGCTCGCGCGGACCGGTGGAGACGACGTTGAGGATCCGGCCGAACCCCTGCGCGCGCATGCCGGGGATCGCGGCCTGCACGAGCGCCATCGGCCCCAGGACGAGCTCGTCGTATGCGGCCTGCCACTGCTCGCGGCTGAACCCGAGCGCGTCCGGGTTGCCGGGCGGCCCGCCGGTGTTCGTGACGAGCAGCGTGACGGGTGCGCTGAGCGCGTCGGCGACGGCCTCGAGGAGGTTCGGCGCGCCGTCGGCGTCACTGGTGTCGTGGACGAAGGCCGCGGCGCCGAGCTCGGCCGCCGCTGCGTCCGCGCGCTCGCGCGAGCGCGACGTGATCGCCACCCGCGCGCCCTCCGCGACGAGTTCCGCCGCGATCGCCCTGCCGATGCCCTGCGTGGCGCCGCACACGAGCGCTGCGCGGCCGCTGATGCCGAGGTCCATGACGCAGACCCTACGATGGACGGCCGGGCCGCGGTGCGGTCTGCGGGCGGTTAGCTCAGCTGGTCAGAGCGCGCGCCTTACAAGCGCGAGGTCCCCGGTTCGATCCCGGGACCGCCCACTCCGCCGAGAAGGAGAACTTCGTCTACCGTGGTGCTCCTCTGCCGCCGTTGAACGAGGTCGTGATGCCCCGCCTGTCCTTCGCCGTCGCGCTGTCGTCGCTCGCCCTCCTGGCAGCGTCGGCCACTCCGGCTTCCGCCGCCACGGTGACGTTCGGCGCGGACTTGGCGCAGGTGCCGGCCAACAACACGCCAGGGACCGCCTGCAAGGACGGGACCTGGTGGAACGCGCTGCTGCTCGGCCTGCCGCTCCTCGGCAACATCGTGCCCGCCGAGGCTCAGGGGTCCTGCCAGTTCAGCTCGGGCGGCATCAACGCCAGCGGCTCCTTCGGCCTCGCGGCTCCCGCGACCGGCACGGTCACGGCGGCGCGGGTGAAGGTCGGCAACGTCACGGGGCCGATGCGCATCAACGTCATCCGCACGCTCTTCCAGCAGACCGGCAACGCGGCGAATCTGAGCGTGACGACACCCTTCCTGCAGGCGTACGGCCCGACTTTCACGCCGCAGGCCAACGCCATCACGACGGTGCCGCTCAACCTCCCGGTGCGCGCGCAGGCCACGCCCGATGTCAACGACACCGGCACCGTCGCGGGCACCGACTGGCTGGCGCTGGAGGTCCTCGCGCCCGACGTGCCGGTCCCGCTGGCCCTGTCGTCGGGCGCGGCCGCCTTCTTCTTCGCCGCGTTCCCCGGGCCGACGGCGGGCAACGTCCCTGCGCCGAGTCCGAACGCCCTGCCGAACTACGGGGCGCTCGGTCTCCAGGTCACGATGAGTGCCGACCTCTCGACGTCGGAGACGACAGGCCCGACCACCGGCGCAGCGGCCGTTGACCTCGGGCGATCGACGGCCTCGGTCGCGAGCGGGCGCGCCCTCCTCGAC
>JBPPNC010000191.1:0-11715 GCA_051306365.1 Solirubrobacteraceae bacterium | reverse complement strand
GCCATTGGGGGTGGGTCGGATGGGGTGCTTCGGTTCTGACGGCGGCGTGAATGTCAGACGTGCGCGGGTGGCGACGACCGTGGGGCATGACGAACGGTGAACGCGAGCTCATGAGCAAGCTCAGTGCCGCTTGCGCATACCCGTCGAACGGGCAAGACTGGGTCTCGGATCCATCCCCGCCCGCACCTACGATGGTCCGTCCTCGTGATCGTCAGCCTGCAAGCTCCGTCCCGCTCATGAGCGGCGGCCTGCCCGAGCGCCGGGAAGTCAGCTACGCCGTCGGCGAGTACGCCAGCGGTACCGCCGGATCATGCGGGTCTTCCACCTCAACAAGGTGCGCGATATCGGTTGGCAGCTGGCGCCCGCCGACGTCCAGCGCCTATTGAGCGCGGAGTTCGGGATGTCTCTGCCGGCCGATGTGCTCGACCGCTGCCTGGAGCGGCTCACCGACGACGGGGCCATCACAGCTAGGGCGGATACGCGCGTCGTCGGCTCAGCGGCGGAGTGGCGTCGCAAGCGGTTCGTCTACGACATCACCCCTGCGGGTGAGCGGGTCGAGCGCCTGCTCGCTGAACTCGACGCGCTGGGGGAGGAGATCGGCGCGCTGGAGTCCGGTCGGTTGCTCGCGGTGCGTGACGCGCTGGCGCGGATCGCCGCGATGCTGGCCGCCGACGCGCCGGACACGCGGATGCTCGCCGACGATCTCGAGGCGGTCGCGGGTGCGGTCGGCGCGCTGCGCCAGGGCGCGACGGACTTCATGACCCAGTTGCAGGCGTTCACCGCATCCGACCGCGTGACCAGCGGCGAGTTCGTCGAGCAGCAGGACGTGATCATCGCCTACCTTCAGGGCTTTCATCGGGACCTGCGCCAGTCGGCTGCGCCGATCTTCGCGTCGATCACGGAGATCGAAGCGCTGGGGGTCGACCGCCTCGTCGATCTCGCGTTGTCCGCCCGGGCGCTGCCGCCGTCGATCGGCGAGCTGGCCGAAGCGGAGATCAGGGAGCAGGCACGGCGCGCCGAGCTGGCCCGCTGGCAGGCGGTGCGGACCTGGTTCGGCGAGGACGGGTCGGGCGACGCGCCGTGGGCGCTGCTGACCACCAAGCTGCTCGACGCGATCCGTGCGGTGATCGACCTCGCCGAGCGGCTGATCGATCGCGCCGCCGGCCGGCGTGATCGCGCCGCAGCCTGGGACGCGCTCGCGCGCCTGGCCGCCGGACCCGAGGCAGCAGGGGCACCGGCATGCCTGGCGGTGGCCTGCGGGCTGCGCCCTCCACGCCATCTCTCCGGACCGGAGGACGACGCCGACCAGCACGCCAGCCCGGGGTCGTTGAGCTGGCGCGACGCACCGTCGATCGAGGTGGCGGCGCACCTGCGGTCGCCGGGTCGTCGTGCCGCCGGTGCCGGGACACCGGCGCGGCTCGCGGGCAACGACGCCCTCGCCGCACGGATCCGGCGCAGTCAGGAGGAGGAGCGAGCCCACCTCGCGCGCCTGGAGCATCGGCTGCGCAGCGGCGAGCCACTACGGATGAGTGAGCTTCACCGGCTGCATCCGGTCGAGCTGTCGCACCTACTCGGCCTGCTGTCACGGGCGTTCGCCCAGCGTGCTGCCGCCGACGGGACGCGCAGCACGAAGACGGCGGACGGCTCGGCGGACCTGCTTCTCGTTCCGCCCGAGGACGAGGCGCGAGCCTGTATCGAAGCTGACCACGGACGCCTGGACTGCCCCGACTACGCCATCGAGCTGGTGGCACGATGACCCCGGACCCCGTCGCCCAAGCCGCCGGCGAGGAACGTGGACGCGCGCTGCGGGCACTGCTCGAACGCCAGGCGCTGGGTCCCGACGACACCGAGCTCGTGCTCGTGCGACGCCATCGCGAGGTGCTGGCCGGTCTCCTGCGCGACCACCTCGGCGCGACGCTTGCGGTGACGGTGGATGGGGCGCACCTGACCAAGCAGGTCCGGCTGTGCGAGGCTCGCCCGCTGCCCCTGCCAGCCCGGACGCGCGCGGAACGCCAGCGCCCGATCGACCAGCGCCGCACCCTCGGCCCCCGCGCCGCGCTCGTCCTCTGCCTGGTCTGTGGAGTCTTGGAGCGCAGAGGCTGGACGCAGGTACCTCTCGGGGCGCTGGCCGAAGAGGTCATCGTTCATGCGCGGGCGCTCGACATCGATGTGGACTGGAAGTCGCGCGCCGACCGCCTCGCGCTGGCCGATGCCGTCGACCTCCTCGCTGGACTGCACGCGATGCGGTTGCGCGCCGGGGAGGCCGGCGTGATCGACGATGAGGACGAGGCGTTCTACGACGTCGACCGCCGACGGCTCGCGCTGCTGCTCGCCGACCCCGTGCGCTGCGCTGAGGCGACCGCGCCGGAGGATCTCGAGGCCCCACGTGAGACGGGGGCCGATCTGGCGGGACGCGCCCGCGGGCAGCGGCTCCTGCGGCGGCTCGTCGAGGATCCCGTCGTGTACCTGGACGAACTCGACGACGACGATCGTGCGTACTTCCTTGCCCAGCGAGCGCGGCTGGAGCGCATCGCCGGGGAACTGACGGGTCTTGCCGTGGAGCGGCGGCGTGAGGGCACCGTGCTGCTCGGCACGGGCCGTGAGCTGACCGATCGCCCGTTCCCCGCGCGTGGCCACACCAAACAGTTGGCGCTGCTGCTTCTGCCTGAGATCTGCGCCCGCGCGGGATCTGTGCTCTCGGCCCCGGAGGTCGGCGGGCTCGTACGGTCGCTCGTGCGGCGTCACCGCGAGCACTGGGCGTGGGATCCCGCGGACGCGGGCGATGTCGAGAGGGCCGGCGGCGAGGCGCTCGCCGTCCTGCGCGACCTGCGCCTCGTGGACATCGATGAGTCTACGAACGAGGTGCGCGTGCTGGCGCTCGCGCACCGGTACCGCAGCGCGACCCCGCGCGCCGCCCAGGGAACGCTGCTGTGAGCGACACGCGGTTTCGCCCTCACCGCCTCGGCATCGTCGGCCTCTATGAGTACGGAGAGCAGGAGTTCCGCGCCGAGGAGGGCCGGTTGGCGCTGCGGGGCCGCAACACGTCGGGCAAGAGCAAAGCGCTGGAGCTGCTCATCCCGTTCGTGCTCGACGGCGACATCACCCCGCGCAAGCTGGACCCGTTCGCGTCGTCGGCGAAGACGATGCGCTGGAACCTGATCGAGTGCACCGATGCGCACCCGGACCGGCGGGCGAACAAGCGCGTCGGCTATGTGTGGGCAGAGTTTCGCGCCGTCGAGGGCGAGCAGGAGCGCTTTCTGACCTGTGGCATCGGCCTTGAGGCGACGCGGCACACCGACGGCGTCAAGGACCGGTGGTACTTCACCACGCCGCAACGCGTCGGCTCTGAGGTCCTGCTCACCCGGATGACCGAGCAGGGTGCGCAGCCGGTACTGCGACGCGACCTTGCCGGCCAGCTGGAAGCCGGCGGTGGGGCATTGCACGACGGGCCCGTCGCGTACAAGCAGGCGCTGCGGGCCGAGCTGATCGGCTTCGCCACCGACGAGCAGTACGAGCAGATGCTCGAGCTGATCCGACTCCTGCGTAAGCCCAAGCTCTCGGAGAGCCTGAACGTCGCGCGGTTGTCGCAGATGCTCTCTCGCGCGCTGCCCGCGGTTGACGACGCCCTGGTGCGCAAGCTCGGCGATGCGCTGGAGCAACTGCACGAACTGCAGCGCCAGCACGAAGACCTGGAGCGAGCCCGCGGGATGGTCGCATCGATCGTCGAGCGCTCGTACCGCAGCTACGCGCGCGGGGTTCTGGCCCAACGCGCAGAGGGACTGCGGCAGGCCGAGTCGGGGTTTCAGGCGGCGCGGACCCGCGCCAGGGCGACGGCCGAGGCGCTCGATGCTGCGGTTCAGGTCCTCGAGGAGGCCGAGCGTACGGCTGCCCGCCTGGAGCACGACGGTGCCGGAGCCACGGCCGAGTACGAGCAGCTCATCGGCTCCTCCGCCTATGAGGCGGTCGGGCTCATCGACGATCGCGCGCGTCAACGCGACGAGGCCGCCGACCGCGAACGCCGTGCGCGGACGGCGGCGGAGGCGGCCACGCAGCGATCCACCGATGCGCAGGCGGCTGCGGCGGCTGCCCGCGAGGGCGCCGACCGGGCCGGTGAACGTGTGCGGGCCGTGGCGGCTGAGCTCGACGTGGCCCTCGTCGACGCAGGGCTGCCGGCGGCCGGAGACGAGACGGCCGCGCTCCGGGCGGTCCCCGGGCGTATCACCGCTCGACGTGCGCACCTCGAGGCGACACGGACGCTGGTCGAGGCCGCGCGCCGGGCGCGTCAGCGCGTTGAAGACCTCGCCGATGGCTTGGCCGACGCCGAGCGAGAGGCTGCGCGTGCCGCAGCGACGCTCGACGAGATGACCGCCCAGCGCGAACAGGCGCTGGACGACTTCGACGAGCAGCTTGGGGCGTGGCGCGACGCGCTGCGGGAGTTCCGGATCGATGACGCGGCCCTGGAGGCACTGGCCGACGAGGTCACGGCCGGCGCGCCGGTCGGTGACGCGGTGTCCCGGCTGGCGCGCTCGCGGCTGGTTGTGCGGACCCGCGTGCGCGCACGGCTTGTGGCGCGGCGGGACACCGCGCAAGAGGAGCGCGACACCGCGGCCGAGCGCGTCCGGGAACTGGAAGTGCAGACCTATCCCGCGCCGGCGCCGCGGTCGCCGCGCCCGCCCGACCGCGAGGGGCGGCCGGGTGCCCCGCTCTGGGCGCTCTGCGACTTTGACGAGCGCCTGCCCGAGGATGACCGCGCCGGACTGGAAGCGGCACTCGAGGAGGCAGGACTGCTGGACGCGTGGGTGAGTCCCGACGGCGAGGTCCACGATGCGGATCTCTCGCTTGTCGCGGATGCCGGTGCCGAAGGTCCGACACTGGCAGATCTGCTCGTCGCCGATCCCGGCGACTCCGGCGTCGCGGCTCAGACGGTGACCGCAGTGCTTCGCTCCATTGCGCTCGACGGGCCGCTCAGCGCCGCGCCTGGACGGTTTCGCTTCGGCGCGCTGCACGGCCGGGCGACCAAGCCCGCGGCGCAGTTCATCGGCGCCGCGGCACGCGCAGAGCACCGCGCGCGCCTGCTGGCCGACGCGCGGCGGGCTCTCGCCGCGTGCGAGGAGGCGATCACCGCCCTGGACCTCGCCGAGCGGCAGGTGCGCGCGGCGCAGGCCCGTGTCGCCGAGGACTGCGCGGCAGCGCCGGCCACGGACGCGCTGCGCAGCGCGCAGGAGGCCGAGCGGCGCGCCGGTGAGACCGTCCGGGCTGCTGAGCGGCACCTGGCCACGCTCATCGCCCAGCGCGAGCGCCTCGACGCCGACGCGGTTCAGGCCAGCGACCGCTCGAGCGAGCACCTGCGCGAGCACCGCCTGCCCGCGGGTGCCGACGGGCTGACGGTCGTCGGACAGGCACTCGAACGCGCCGGGGCGCTCCAGGGCTCCGTGCTGGCTGCCGTGCAGGATGCCGCTGCCGCCAAGGACCGAGCCACGACGGCGGTGGCGAGCGCATCGGCCGCCGCGGAGTCCGCCGGGCAGGCGGCCGTCGACCTGCGGACCGCCGAGGGCCAGCTCGCCGAAGCCGAGGGCCGGCTGCAGGCAGTGACCTCGGCGCTCGGGCAGGACGCGGACGAGGTGCGGGCGCGCGCGGCGGCACTGCGGGAGCGGCGCGACGAACTCGTGGCAGCGGCCCGCGACGCGCAGGCCGCACTGCGGACGGCGATCTCCGAGTGCAAGGACGCCGAGCGCGCCGCCTCTGACGCCGAGGCTGAGGTTGGCCGCGCGGAGGCGGCGCGGGTCTCCGCATTGGACGGCTTCCGGCGCTTGGGCCGCCATGACCTCTTCACCGCCGCGCTCGGGACCGATGCCGCGCCGACCGACGAGCGAGCTGCCGAGCAGTGGGTGCTGACGACGGCACTGGAGCGCCTGCGCGCACTGCCCGCGCTGGACGTCCCGGTCCGCGTCGAAGACCGTGTCCGGCGGGTCAACGACGCCGTCAGCGAACTGCAGCGCAACCTGACCGCGTTCGAGATGGACGCGAACGTGCTGGCGGTCGACGGCCTCACGCTGGTGGAGATCACCCGCGAGGGTCGCCGGGTGAGCCCGACGGCGATGCTGACCGAGCTGGACGGCGACCTCCAGCACCGCGAGCAGATCCTCTCGGCCAAGCGCCGTGAGGTGCTCGGCAACGCACTGCTGGGCGAGATCGCCGAGCACCTGCGCCAGCGCATCGTCACCGTCCGCGCCTCGATCCGCTCGCGCAACGAGATGCTGAGGCGGTGCCCCACCGGCGCGGGGCGCACGGTCAGCCTGACGTGGGAACCCGACGAGGACGCGGGCGCCCCGCGCGAGATCCTCAGGCTCCTCGGCGACCGGTCGGTGGCGAACCTCCCACCGGCGGACCAGGACACGCTGCGCTCGTTCGTCCTCGGCCGGATCGCCGACGCCCGCAGCGGCGCCGACGAGGCCGGCGCGGACACCGCCATTGTCGACCACCTCACCGCGGCGCTCGACTACCGGCGCTGGTGGCGATTCGGGTTGCAGTTGCACGAGCCCGACGGGTCCCAGCGCCGGTTGACCGCGAAGGCGCACGGCCTCGGATCGGGCGGCGAGCAGTCGGTCCTGATGCACCTGCCGCTCTTCGCGACCGCCGCCGCGCTGTATGAGCTCGCGCCGGGCGCGCCGCGGATCGTGGCACTCGACGAGGCGATGGACGGCATCGACCCGATGACCCGCGAGCAGGTCTTCGCACTCCTCGTCGAACTCGATCTCGACTGGGTCATGACGTCGTACGACCTCAACCCTTGCGTGGCGACGGTGCCGCGGGTCGGCTTCTACGAACTGCATCGCGAGAACGCCGAATGGGGCGTGTGGGCGCAGCACTTCATCTGGGACGGGGTGCGCACCACCGAGGTCGTAGGGGGATGACCGCGGGCGAGGCGGTCGGCCTACGCCGGCTGCTGGAGGCGGCGCGCCCGCGGCTCGAGCGCAATGGGCTGCGAGCGACCGGGCGGGTACGGCTCGACCGGCTCTCGGCCGAGGAGGTCCAGGCGCTGTCCGGCCTGCTCGGTGCGCGCTGGCGAGCGGTCGAACCCGGGGCGACGGCGAGCGTCGACCTCGCCGCCGTCGACGAGGCGCTGCGGGCGGCGGGGACGGGATCATCACTCGTGGCTGCGGTGCAGGCCGCCACCGGCCCGGCGCTCGTCGATCGACGCGCGCAGCGGGCTGCTGACGAGCGCGCCCGCACGTCGGGCTGGGAGGCCCTGGCGCTGCATCCCGGTGTGGTGCGCCACCCCGAAGTGGGTGCGTGGCTGGAGCGCGAGCGGGTGACCGGTGGCGCGACGCGCACCGCCCGGGCAGCAGGTGAGGCGTCGGCGTTCGTGCTGCTGGAGCGGGTGCTCGACCTCATGTGCGTGCTCCCTGCCGACCCGCCGAGCACCCTGCCGCGGTTCGCGGCGCGGCACTGTGACGGAGACCCGCACGCGCTGGACCTCGGGCGTCCGCTGGATGCGTTGCTCGGACGAGCACTGAGCCACCTCGGCCCGGCTTCGGATGAGGGTTCCCGGTCACCTGCCCAGGCGCGCCGGGAGCGCTACGAGCGGTGGGGCGTGAGCTGTGACGAGCTGTCGAGCACCGTGCTCTGCCTAGGCATGGCCACGGCCGGTGACGGACCGCTCGCCGTTGCCCTGCGGATGAGCGCCGCCCGCGGCGAGCCGCGGGTCGTCACGCTGCGCGAGCTGCGCGGCGTCGGCGCGGCGGAGGTCGGGCCGCAGGTCTTCACGTGCGAGAACCCGGACGTCGTTGCGGCGGCCGCAGACGAGCTGGGCGCGGGCTGCCCGCCACTGGTGTGTACCGAGGGGTGGCCGTCGGTCGCATGCCTGTCGCTGCTGAGAGCCGTGGTGTCGGGCGGGGCGATCGTTCTGCACCACGGGGACATGGATCCTGACGGTCTGCGGATCGTCGATTGCCTGCTGGGAGTCACCGGTGGGGCGCCGTGGCGGATGGGCGCTGATGATCACGCGGTGGGTGTCGGCCGGGGGGGCTGCGCTGGCCGCGGAGTGGAGACCAGCCGACACGCTGGACGACCGGCTGCGGGGGCTGGCGGACGCGATGCGGTCGACTGGCCGCGTGGTGCGTGAGGAGCAGGTGCTGGACGTGCTGCTCGGTGATCTGGGCCTGCCAGTCGACCATCCCGCGTGGTCGGATTCCCACTTGGGCTGACCTTCGCGCTGCTCTCGGTCAGGCGCCCTGCGCGTGAGCGGGCGTCGTGCGCACGGTGTTCTCTCCGACCCATGCGGCAGTTCCGATGCCCCGCCAACGAGCGTCGACCAGCTTCGCCAGGCGCGGCGCGCTGCCGTCGATCGGCCGGACAACAATGCCTTCGGCAGTGGTCGCCGCGAACGCAGATGTGCCGAGCAGCTGCGAGAGGCGCTCGATACTTCCCACTCGGCCCGTCAACCGAACCGGCGGCGGCGACAGACCGAGGCGGGCAAGCGCCGCGTCTCGCGCCCGCGGCAGGAGGAAGCCTTCGTTGAGGTCCAGGACGTCGAATCCGACAAGCGTGTCGGGCAACGCGGTGTACGGGACCGCGTGCCGGCGGCGAAGCCACTCGCCGTACAGCGCGCGCTGTTCCCCGAGCTCGGCGCGAAGGACATCGGCGTGTTCGGCCGCCCAGGCACGGAGACGGCGAGCGTACGCGTCGGCCTCAGCCAAGATGGAGACGTCGCCGGCGCCGATGCCCTGCGACGCCATCTCAGGGAGCGGAGGGCAGCCGCGCACGCCTCCGCACACGGACGCGATCAGGTCGGCGTCCCAGCGGCGCCGTTCAGGGTCCACGGTGCGTGACCCTGAGTGGTGGCTTCGAGAAGGGCGACGAAGTGTTCAGCGAGTCGCCGCCGATCGGCCCCGCTCGGAAGCTGGGCGATGTGATTGCCGGTCTCGATGATGGCTGCGGTGGGCAGGATCATCGACTCGCCGCGTACCGTGCGGTCGCGCAGCTCGCTCCTGACGGCCTCCGCTTGCTGGCTCTTGCCCGGGACGCCGAGGATCTCGACGAGCACGGACGTGTCGAGGAAGACGACGGTCCTGCTCACAGGCTCGCAAGAAGCTCGTCGAGGGCCCGCACCCGGCCGGTGCTGTCTGGAACGTCGTCTAGACGGCGAAGCGAGACGGCGTCGCCGAGCGTTCCAGCCGCCAGTGCTTCGGGGTACGCCGGGAGATCCACGAGAGAGATCAGCTCACTGACCGCGGTGTCCGGGTGGCGCCGACACAGCACGACACCTTCGTGATCGGCCGGACTCAACGCGGTCAGGATCGCCGGACTGTGCGTTGTCGCCAGCGTGCGGATCTCGCGTCGCGCGCTCTCCTCCTTGATCAGCTCAACGATCCGCGCGGCCTGCGATGGATGCAGACCATTTTCGATCTCTTCGATCACCAGCTGGGTGTTCGCGGCGCTGTGTTCCGAACTGCTGATCTCCGGCGCTTCCAGCAGGGCCGCCGCGAACGCGAGGAAGCGCAGCATGCCGTCGCTCATGACCCGTCCCGGGAACCGGACCTCCTCGGTGGCGAAGCGCTCACGCAGGGTGAGCATCACGTCTCCGAGCTGCGACGCCTCGACGCCCAACCCGGACACGTGCTGCTCGGGGAGCGCGCGGACCAGTTCCACGAGCCGGTTCCATCGCGTCTCGTCCTGCTCCAAGCCGCTGATGACCGCCGAGAGGTTGTCGGCCTGACGCCGCAGCACCGTGTCCCGGGCGGGCACGTACTGACGCATCAGCGCTGGTACCGGATCGAGGATGAACACGGCACGTAGTGCCTCGACGACCGCCAGCGCCCCTTCGTGTACGTCGCGCGTGGCCTTCGTGGTGGCGGGGACCTTTGTCGGGATCTGTGCGGTCAGCAACCGGTCGGAGCGAAACGGAAGAGCAGGATTGACCCCGCGCTTGCCGTTGAAGTACCGACCCGCGATGTCAACCAGGCCGGGCTGAGGATCATCGGTGGTGAGGTACGGCCTGTCCTTTCCGCGAGCCGGGCGGAAGTGCAGGGTCTCCGCGACGATCTGCACATCAGGTTCGACGCGGACCTCGATGTCGAGCTCCAGCCGGTCCTCGCCGCGAACGACGGTGCAGCCGAGCGCGAAGCTGTCCGCGCCGTAGGGCGCGCAGCCGCGGACGCCTCCTCGCACCTCTTGCCCGTCGCGGCGGTTGCCATCGATGGCTTCGCGGAGGTCCTCGCCTTCCGCCAGCCGTGAGAGCACGTGCAGGCCATCGATGGCGTTGGACTTGCCGCTGCCGTTGCGGCCGATGAGCAGCGTCAGGTCGCGCAGAGGAAGGACCGCGTCCCGGAACGACTTGAAGCGCGTCAGTCGGAGCTGCTCGATGTATGGGGCCGCGTTCACGGGCACATCATGGCGGGTCGGGCGGGTGGCTCGCCGAGCAGGGACACGGCGCGCGGCGCACGTCCGCGTACGACGCCGCACCCCCCGACTCGTCAGCTGAGCAGACTCCGGATGTCATCCGCCGTGAGCTTGGCCGAGAACAGGTCACCGTCATCCATGACCCCGCGAAACAGCGCCGCCTTGCGCTGGGCGGAGCGCACGGACCTTCTCCTCGATCGTGCCCGCCGCGATCATGCGGTAGGCCATCACCGTTCGCTCCTGCCCGATCCGGTGCGTGCGGTCGACCGCCTGGGCCTCGGTGGCGGGGTTCCACCAGGGGTCCAGCAGGAAGCAGTAGTCGGCCTCTGTCAGGTTCAGGCCGAAGCCGCCGGCCTTCAGGCTGATGCCGACGGCTTGCGCGGCCGCCTCGTAGCTGATGTGCTACGGTCGCGTCATGTCTGACGATGTCTCCGTTCGCGTCCTGCGCAATCACACCGCTGACGTGCTGCGCCGCGTCGAGGCGGGCGAGCGCCTGCGGGTGACGGTCGACCGCCGCCCGGTCGCCGAGCTGCGCCCGCTCCAGGCCCGCGACACATGGGTGCCGCGCGCGCGTGTGCTCGCCTCGCTCGCCCAGGCAGATGCTGTGCTCACCGCAGAGCTGGACGACGTGGTGGGCGCCACGGTCGACGAGCTGTGAAGGGCTTGCTCGACACGTCGGTCTTCATCGCCGGCGAGCAGGGTCGCGTGCTGGACACCGGCGGGCTGCCCGATGAGGCGGCGGTGTCCATCGTCACGCTCGCCGAGCTGGAGCTGGGCGTGCATATGGCCGAGGAGGAGTCGGTTCGTGCACAGCGGTTGCGGACGCTCCGCGCGGTGCAGACGACCTACGTCGCGCTGCCCGCCGACGACGGGGTGGCGTCGGCCTTCGCCGAGTTGGTCGCCACCGCCCGGCGCGCGGGGGTGCGGCCGAAGGTCCAGGACACGTGGATTGCCGCAACGGCCCGGGCGCACGGCGTACCGGTCGTCACGCAGGACGCGGACTTTGACGCGCTCGAGGTCGAGGCCGTGCGCGTCTGAGTCGGTGTGCGGCGCCGCGGAGGGTTCGGGCGTGGACAGCTGGCCGCATGCGTACCACGTCGCGACCGAGCGGTGGACCGAGGAGCGGATCGTCGCGGCGCTGCGGGAGTGGGTGCGGGTGAGGGCTACCCCGCAGCCTCGAGGTCGGCGATGAGCATGCCGTGGCGGCCGCGGTCGTCGAGCAGGGTGTTCATCGGGCCGTCGGTGGCGAGCCACGGGCCCCAGCCGACGATGCGGACCTGGCCGTCGGGGCGGAGGGTGAGGCGGAAGTCGGGG
>JBPPNC010000150.1:0-9361 GCA_051306365.1 Solirubrobacteraceae bacterium | reverse complement strand
TGGAGGTCGGGCGGATGGCTCACAGGCGGGGCGGGGCGGCGGCGCTCGGTCCGGGGCGGAACGGGTTCGGTCCTGCCGGGGATGGTGCCCGGCACGGGCCTGTCTCATTCCTCAGACGTGAACATACACGGCCATCTGGTCAGCAGTCAGATGTTTGGAGCGAGTCGGACCCCGACGTGGTGGAGCATGGGGCGCTTCGAATTCCATCCCGCCGGAGGGGTCTGATCGGTCGTCCACTGATACCCTTCCCGTTCCGCCTCAAGTGCCGTTTGTCCGCCCGGGGGCACTCCTATGAATCCGCAGATCTTGCCGCCACAGGCCGACGGCCTCTACGACCCTAGGTATGAGCACGACGCATGTGGCGTCGCCCTCGTCGCCAAGCTCGACAACGAGCCGACGCGCGATGTCGTCGAGAAGGCGCTGCTGGCGTTGGAGAACCTCGAGCACCGCGGGGCCGAGGGCGCGGATGTGCGCACCGGTGACGGGGCGGGGATCCTGACCCAGATGCCCGACGCGTTTCTGCGGAGCGTCGTCGACTTCGAGCTTCCGCCCGTCGGCCGCTACGGCGTGGCGATGTGCTTCCTGTCGCAGGATCCGGCCATCCGCAGCAAGCAGGAACATCTGCTCGAGCTGAACACACGCGTCGAGGGCCAGCACGTGCTCGGCTGGCGCGACATCCCCGTCGATCTGGAGCATGTCGGCGACACCGCCAACCAGACGCGTCCGTACATGAAGCAGCTCTTCGTCGAGGCGGGCCCGGGCTTCGACCAGGACCGCGAGGCGTTCGAGCGCAAGCTCTACGTCATCCGCCGCATCTGCGAGCTGGCCTCGGGTCCGGACTTCTACGTCGTGTCGTTCTCGTCGAAGACGCTGAACTACAAGGGCATGCTCATCTCCCACCAGGTCCGGGACTTCTTCCCGGATCTGCTGAACGAGAAGTTCAGGAGCGCGATGTGCCTCGTGCACTCGCGGTTCTCCACGAACACGTTCCCGAGCTGGGAGCTCGCACACCCGTTCCGCGTCATCGCGCACAACGGCGAGATCAACACGCTGCGCGGCAACATCAACTGGATGCGCGCCCGCGAGAGCCAGCTCGAGAGCGAGCTGCTCGGCCCGGACCTGCAGAAGGTCATGCCGGTCGTCCGGCCGGACGGCTCGGACTCCGCGACGTTCGACAACGTCCTCGAGCTGCTCATGCTCGGCGGTCGCTCGCTGCCGCACGCGGTGATGATGATGATTCCGGAGGCGTTCTCCGGCCGGGACGATCTCCCCGAGCATCTCGTCGGCTTCTACGCGTACCACTCGTGTCTCATGGAACCGTGGGACGGCCCCGCAGCTGTGTGCTTCACCGACGGCGACGTCGTCGGCGCCACGCTGGACCGCAACGGCCTGCGCCCCGGCCGCTGGGTCGAGACGCACGACGGCCTGGTGGTCCTCGGCTCGGAGGCCGGCCTGCTCGGCATCAAGCCCGACCAGGTCAAGCGCCTGGGGCGCCTGCAGCCGGGCAAGCTCTTCCTCGTCGACCTGCTCCGCCACCGCATCGTGGAGGACGAGGAGGTCAAGGCCGAGGTCGCCCAGCAGCAGCCGTACGGGGAATGGCACGACGACCAGACGGTCCAGTTCCAGGACATGGAACTCGTGCAGCCCACGATGACCGGCGTGGAGCCCACGCCCATCCGCCAGCGCGCGTTCGGGTACACGCAGGAGGACCTCCGTGTCCTCATCGCGCCGATGGCCGCCACCGGCGAGGAGCCGCTCGGCTCGATGGGCAACGACACGGCGCTGCCCGTGCTCTCGGATTTCCGCCCGCCGCTGTACTCGTACTTCAAGCAGCTCTTCGCGCAGGTCACGAACCCGCCGATCGACCCGATTCGCGAGTCCATCGTGATGAGCCTGTCGTCGCACCTGGGTCGCACGAGCAACCTGCTCGACGCGACGCCCGCCCACGCGCACCAGCTCGTCCTGAGCCAGCCGATCCTGCGCAACGTCGAGCTCGAGACGCTGCGCCACGTCGCGCACGACGTCTTCCGCACGCACACGATCGACATCACGTGGGCGGCCGAGGAGGGGCCGGACGGCATGCAGCTCCGGCTCGCCGAGATCTGCGACCAGGCTCATGACGCCATCGAGGCCGGCGTGAGCATCCTCATCCTGTCCGACCGGCAGATGAAGCAGGCGCGGGCGCCGATCCCCGGGCTGCTCGCCGTCGGCGCGGTGCACCAGTACCTCGTCCGCGCGGGCACGCGCCTGCAGGCGGGCCTGATCCTTGAGTCGGGCGAGCCGCGCGAGGTCCATCACATGGCCACGCTCATCGGCTACGGCGCGAACGCGATCAACCCGTACCTGCTGCTCGACACGGCGGACGAGCTCGTCGTCGAGGGCCGTGTGCCGGGCATCACGAACCCCGACGAGGCCGAGAAGAACATCGTCAAGGCCATCGGCAAGGGCCTGCTGAAGACCATCTCCAAGATGGGCATCTCCACGATCCAGTCCTACTCGGGCGCGCAGATCTTCGAGGCCGTCGGCCTGGAGAAGGATCTCATCGACCGGCACTTCACCGGTACGTCGTCGCGCATCGGCGGCATCGGCATGGACGTGCTGGCGCGCGAGACGCTCGACCGCCACGAGTCCGCGTATCCGGCCCAGTCCGAGGTGCTGCCCGTAGGCGGCACGTACTACTGGCGCCGCGACGGCGAGCGCCACGCCTGGAACCCCGAGACGATCGCGCTCATGCAGCACGCCGTCCGCCAGGAGGGCGAGAAGGCCCAGGAGACGTACGACCAGTTCAAGACGCGCGTGAACGATGACGCGGCACGTCGTGGCACGCTGCGCGGCCTCATGAAGTTCCGCGACGACCTCGAGGCGATCCCGCTCGACGAGGTCGAGTCCGCCGAGGCGATCGTCAAGCGCTTCGCCACCGGCGCCATGTCGCTGGGCTCCATCTCGCGCGAGTCGCACGAGACGCTCGCCGTCGCCATGAACCGCCTCGGCGGCCGCTCGAACACGGGCGAGGGCGGGGAGGACCCGGTCCGCTTCACCGACAACCGCCGCTCGGCGATCAAGCAGGTCGCGTCCGGCCGGTTCGGCGTGCACATCAACTACCTCGTCAACGCCGACCAGCTCCAGATCAAGATGGCGCAGGGCGCGAAGCCCGGCGAGGGCGGTCAGCTGCCCGGCCACAAGGTCGACGACTACATCGGCGGCGTGCGCCACACGACGCCCGGCGTCGGTCTCATCTCGCCGCCGCCGCACCACGACATCTACTCGATCGAGGACCTCAAGCAGCTCATCTACGACCTGCGCTGCGCGAACCCGAAGGCCTCGGTGTCCGTGAAGCTCGTGTCGGAGATCGGCGTCGGCACGGTCGCCGCGGGCGTCTCGAAGGCGAACGCCGACCACGTCCTCATCGCCGGCCACGACGGCGGCACGGGCGCCTCGCCGCTGAGTTCGATCGTCTCGGCCGGCGCGCCGTGGGAGATCGGCCTGGCCGAGACCCAGCAGACGCTGCTGCTGAACAACCTGCGCAACCGCATCACCGTCCAGACCGACGGGCAGCTGAAGACCGGCCGCGACGTCGCCATCGCCGCGTGTCTCGGTGCCGACGAGTACGGCTTCTCCACCGCGCCGCTCATCGCGACGGGCTGCATCATGATGCGCGCCTGCCACCTGAACACGTGCCCGGTGGGCATCGCCACGCAGGACCCCGAGCTGCGCGCGCGCTTCAGGGGCGAGCCCGAGCACGTCGTCAACTACTTCTTCTTCGTGGCGGAGGAGCTGCGCGCGATCATGGCGTCGCTCGGCGTGCGCACGATCAACGAGATGATCGGCCGCGTCGACCTGCTCCAGGCCGACGACGCGGTCGATCACTGGAAGGCACGGGGCATCGACCTCACGCACATCCTGCACATGCCGGCGCTGCCCGAGGGCACGATCCTGCACCGCACCGGGCTGCCGCCGGCCGTCCTCGACGACGCGCTGGACTGGGAGCTCGTCGCCGACGCGAAGGACGCGATCGACGCGGGCCAGGCGGTGGAGATCGAGAAGACGATCTTCAACAAGCAGCGCTGCGTCGGCGGCATCCTCTCGAGCCACATCGCGCAGCGGTACGGCCTCGACGGCCTGCCCGACGGCACGATCAAGGTGACGTTCACCGGCTCGTCCGGCCAGTCGTTCGGCGGCTGGCTCGCGCACGGCGTCGAGTTCACGCTGATCGGCGACGCCAACGACTACACCGGCAAGGGCCTGTCGGGCGGGACGATCGCCATCCGGCCGCCGGAGGGCGTGTCGTACAAGGCCGAGGAGAACGTCATCATCGGCAACACGACGCTCTACGGCGCGACGAGCGGCAAGGCGTTCTTCCGCGGCCTCGCGGGCGAGCGGTTCGCCGTCCGCAACTCGGGCGCCACGGCGGTCGTCGAGGGTGTCGGCGACCACGGCTGCGAGTACATGACCGGCGGCGTCGTCGTCGTGCTCGGCGAGACCGGCCGCAACTTCGCGGCGGGTATGAGCGGCGGCTATGCCTTCGTCTTCGACGAGGACGGCCGCTTCGCCGACCATGTCAACCCGTCGATGAAGGATCAGCTCGAGGGCATGCTGCCCGAGGACCTGGAGCTCGTGCATGCACTGGTGGCCGAGCACTTCGACCGGACCGGGTCGACGGTCGCCGAGCGGATCCTCGCGGACTGGGAGACCCAGTCGCAGAAGTTCACGAAGGTCTTCCCGACCGACTACAAGCGCGTGCTCGCCGAGCACGCCACGGAGGCGTCGGCGGCGGACGCAAACGGCAGCACGGAGGCCGGTCAGGTCGTCGTGGCGAAGGAGAGCCGGTAGATGGGCGAGCTTGGCGGCTTCCTGAAGATCGAACGCCACGGCGTCAAGTACAGGGACCCCAACGAGCGCATCACCGACTACCACGAGTTCCTGCTCCCCAGGAGCGACGAGGAGCTGAGTGCGCAGGGCGCGCGGTGCATGGACTGCGGCGTGCCGTTCTGCCACAACGGCTGCCCGCTGGGCAACCTCATCCCGGACTGGAACGATCTCGTCTATCGCAACCGCTGGCAGGACGCGATCCGCCAGCTGCACGCGACGAACAACTTCCCCGAGTTCACAGGCCGGCTGTGCCCGGCGCCGTGCGAGGCCGCGTGCGTCCTGGAGATCAACGAGGGCGACGCCGTCACGATCAAGCAGATCGAGAACTCGATCATCGACCACGCGTGGGAGAACGGCTGGGTCGCGCCGCAGCCGCCGCTCGTCGAGACCGGCAAGACGGTCGCCGTCGTGGGCGCCGGCCCTGCGGGCATGGCCGCGGCGCAGCAGCTGCGCCGCGCCGGCCACGCCGTCACGCTGTTCGAGCGTGACGAAGCCGCCGGCGGGCTCGTCCGCTTCGGCGTGCCGGACTTCAAGATCGAGAAGACCGTCGTCGAGCGCCGCGTGCAGCAGCTCGTCGCCGAGGGCATCGACCTGCGCCTGGGCGTGGACGTCGGCGTCGACGTCACGGCCGACCAGCTCAAGGCCGAGTACGACGCCATCGTGCTGACCACGGGTTCACGTGAGCCGCGCGACCTGCCGGTCCCGGGCCGCGAGCTCGAGGGCATCCACTCCGCGATGGAGTACCTCTACGTCCGCAACCGCTTCGTGGCCGCGACCGAGGGGCCGGCCCCGGCCGTCCCCGCGCCCGACGGCCTGCCGCAGATCACGGCCGCCGGCAAGAACGTCGTCGTCATCGGCGGCGGCGACACCGGCGCGGACTGCGTGGCGAACTCGCTGCGCGAGGGTGCGGCCCAGGTCGTGCAGCTCGAGCTGCTGCCGCTGCCGCCGCAGACGCGGCCGGACGACCAGACCCCGTGGCCGCTGTGGCCGGCGAAGTACCGCCAGAGCTACGCCGCCGAGGAGCTGGAGGCGCTTGCCAAGGGCGAGCAGGACTACCAGGTCGTCACGACGTCGTTCACCGGTGTCGACGGTCGCGTGACCACGCTGAACGCCGCGAAGGCCCAGCCGGCCCCGCCCTTCGCCCCCATCGAGGGCAGCGATTTCGAGATCAAGGCCGATCTCGTGCTGCTGGCGATGGGCTTCCTGCACCCCGAACAGCCGCTGCTCGACCAGTTCGGCGTCGCGAAGGACCCGCGCGGGAACATCAAGGCGACGAAGCCGTACACGACCTCCGAGGGGGGCGTCTTCGCCGCGGGTGATGCGCGCCGCGGCCAGTCGCTCATCGTGTGGGCCATCAACGAGGGCCGCCAGTGTGCCCGCATGGTCGACCGCTACCTCGTGGGGCTCGACCGCGGCGACCTGCCGGTAGGCGACGCGGACGAAGGGCCCGATGGGCCTCCGATCCACGTGTCGCCGGGCCTGGCGGGCGGCAAGCTGAACTGATAGGGCCTGACGTTTGTCAAGTCTGCAGCACTGACGGCCCCGCCTGCGTGGGGCAGAGCGGGGCGCCGGGCTCGGTGTCGGTGTCGGTGTGATGATGCTGTGGGCGTCATGCCAGGGCAGACCATCACACGACACGGAACTCATCGGTCGCGCACGATGGACGGGCACCGATGAGTTCTCCGCATCCCGGAGGTCTTACCCCGCACCACCCTCCTCACCACCCGGGATCGAACGCCATGGAACCCCTGAATCCCCAGAAACTCGGCACATCCGAGGACCGGCGGCGCTGGATCGCGCTGTACGTCCTCTGCGCCGGCATGCTCATGATCGTGCTCGACGGCACCGTCGTGAACGTCGCACTGCCGACGATCCAGGACGATCTGGGCTTCACGAGTTCGAACCTCGCGTGGGTCGTCAACGCGTACATGATCGCCTTCGGTGGACTGCTGCTGTTCGCGGGGCGCATGGGTGACCTCGTGGGTCGGCGGAGGATGTTCCTGTCCGGGCTGGCCGTGTTCGGCGCCGCTTCCTTACTCTGCGGCCTGGCGCCGAGCCAGGAGTGGCTGGTCGGCGCGCGGTTCCTGCAGGGCATCGGCGGCGCGATGACGGCCGCGGTGATCCTCGGCATGATCGTGACGATGTTCCCCGAGCCGCGGGAGCAGGCGAAGGCGATCGGCGTCTTCGCGTTCGTGGCGTCGGCGGGCGGCTCGATCGGGCTGATCGCGGGCGGTGTCCTGACGTCGGCGATCAGCTGGCACTGGATCTTCTTCATCAACATCCCGATCGGGATCGTCACCGCCGTGCTCGCGCGGCGACTGCTCGCCGACGACGAGGGGCTCGGCCTGAAGGCCGGTGCCGACGTGCCGGGCGCGGTGCTCATCACCAGCGCGCTGATGGTCGGCGTCTACACGATCGTCGCGCCCGCGGCCGAGCACGGCTGGACGCACAGCGAGACGCTGCTGTTCGCGCTCGGGTCGCTCATGCTGCTCGGCGCGTTCATCGCGCGTGAGTCCACGGCGGCGACGCCGCTCATCCCGCTGCGGATCTTCAGGTCCCGGAACGTGACGGGAGCGAACCTCATCCAGATCCTCGCCGTCGCCGGCATGTTCGGGCTGTTCTTCCTCGGCGCGCTGTACCTCCAGCGGGTCCTCGGGTTCGACGCGCTGGAGACCGGCCTGGCGTTCCTGCCGATGACGATCGTGATGGGGACGCTGTCGGTGAAGTTCGCCGAGCCGCTCATCATGCGGTTCGGTGCGCGCACACTCCAAGTCCCGGGGCTGGCGATCATCGCGCTCGCGCTCGTGCTGTTCACGCGCACACCGGTGGACGGCACCTACCTCGAGCACATGTTCCCGGTGATGATCCTGCTCGGCCTGGGCGCGGGGATCTGCTTCCCCGGGCTCATGACGATCGCGATGTCGGGCGCCACGCCGCAGGACGCAGGGCTCGCGTCCGGTCTGGTGAACACGAGTGCGCAGGTCGGCGGAGCCGTCGGTCTCGCGGTGCTCGCGACGCTGTCGGCCTCGCGGACCGAGAATCTCGAGGCAGCCGGGACGGCGACGGCGCAGGCGCTCGTCGAGGGCTACCACCTGGCGTTCTGGATCGCAGCCGGGCTCGTCCTCGCGGCGATCGCGGTCGCGGCGTTCGTGGTCCGGCCGGTCGAGATGCCGCCGCATCCCGAGATGGCACCCGAGCCAGACGGCGAGCTCGCGTTCGCCGGGGCGGACGCGTAGGTCGCCCGGGGCGAGGCATCCGGCGGGCTTGAACCCGCCGGGCTGCTGAGATAAGACCGCCCATGTCGCCGGGTCCCGCCTCCACCGCGGAGGCCAACCGCTGGCTCGTGCTGGCGGTGGTCTGCGCGGCGCTGCTCGTCGTCGTCATCGACGCGACGGTGCTGCACGTCGCCGCGCCCTCGATCAGCGAGGACCTGCGGCCGAGCGCCGTCGAGCTGCTGTGGATCATCGACGGGTACTCGCTCGTCGTCGCACCGCTGCTGGTCGGCTTCGCCAAGCTCGGCGACAAGGTCGGCCGCCCGCAGGTGATGCTCGCCGGGCTGGCCGTGTTCGCCGCCGCGTCGCTCGTCGCCGCGTTCGCACCCAGCCCGCTCATGCTCATCATCGGCCGGGCGCTCATGGGCGTCGGCGGCGCGATGATCATGCCCCAGACGATGTCGATCCTCCGCGACGTGTTCCCCGACCGGCGCGAGCGGACGACCGCCGTCGGCATCTGGGTCTCCGTCAGCAGCGCGGGCGCGGCGATCGGGCCGATCGTCGGCGGGTTCCTCGTCGAGCACTCCTGGTGGGGGTCGGTCTTCCTCATCAACCTCCCGATCCTGCTTGCCATCGCCCTCGCGACGATCGCGTGGCTGCCGCCCAGCCGCGCGGTGACCCCGGCGCCGCTCGACCCGGTCAGCGTCGGACTCGTCACGGTCGGGATCCTCGGCTTCGCATTCGGCGGCAAGCACGGCGCCCGCCACGGCTTCGACGACCCGCTTGCCCTCCTCACGCTGCTCGGCGGCGTGGCGCTGCTGACGACCTTCGTCCGGCGCCAGCTCGGCACCGGCGCGCCGCTGCTCGACGTGCGGCTGTTCGGGCAGCGCACGTTCGCCGTGGCGGTCGGGTGCATCGTGCTCGCGATGGTCGCGCTCATCGGCCTGGACTTCTTCTTCGCCCAGTACCTCCAGCTCGTGCTCGGCCTCGAGCCGCTGGCGGCAAGCGTCCGGCTCATTCCATTGGCGGTCGCGACGATCGTCGGCGGGCTGATCGCGGCACCGATCCTCGCGCGGGACGGCACGCGGGCGTCGATCGCCGGCGGGCTGCTGCTCAGCGCGCTGTCGCTCGTGCCGCTGCTGTCGCTCGGGCTGGCCGACGAGTGGGCGGTCCTGTCGGGCTCGTTCATCCTGCTCGGCCTGGCGATCCAGGTCGTCGCGGTCGCGGCGAACGACGTCATCGTCTCGGCGGTCACGACCGACCGGGCCGGTGACGCGGCC
>JBPPNC010000109.1:0-4544 GCA_051306365.1 Solirubrobacteraceae bacterium | reverse complement strand
CGGCGGCTGGCAGCTCAACGGCACCTCGTCGATCTCCGCCGGCACGCTCCAGCTCACCCCCGTCGCATCCGACGCACGCGGCAGCGCCTTCTACCCGAGCGCGGTCGAGGTGGGCACGGGCATCACGGTCGAGTTCGACGCGACGATCGCCGACGGCACCGGCGCCGACGGCCTCGCGATGGTGCTCGCCGACCCGGCGCGCGGCGCGACCGCGACGTCACTCGGCGGCGGCGGCGGGTCGCTTGGCTTCGGCGGCATCCCGGGCGTCGCCGTCGGCCTGTCGACCTACCCGGGCAGCGCGGTGGGCATCAGCGACGGCGCGCTCGCAGGCGCGTGGCAGACGCTGAACTGGGTGAGCACCGCGCAGCTGCTGACGCCGCTCCAGAACACGACGAAGCGCGTGAAGGTGACGATCACCCGGACCACCGTGACCGCGGTCGTCGACGGCGGCGTGACCGTGACCAAGGCGATGACCGTGCCCGAGCGGGTGCTGGTCGGCTTCAGCGCCGCGACAGGCGGGCTGACGAACCGCCACGCGGTGAAGAACGTCAGCGTCGCCGCGGCTTGAGCGCGTCGGCGACGTCCTGGTAGAGCACGATGTCCGCGCGCGCCTGACGCGCGCGGGCCTCCAACTCCTGGACCTCCGCTTCGAGTTCCTCGCGACGCTGCTCGAGCTGCTCGACCTTCCGCCGCGTGCGCTCGAGCTGCTCCTCAAGTTCGAGGACCTTCTCGACACCCGCGAGGTTCAGGCCGAGTTCGGCCGTCATCTGCTGGATGCGCCGCAGCCGCTCGACGTCGGCCTGCGAGTACAGGCGCGTGCCCTTCGGCGAGCGCTTCGGTTCGATCAGACCCCGCTGCTCGTACATGCGCAGGGTCTGGGGGTGCATCTCCGCCAGCTCCGCGGCCACACTGATCATGAACACGCCACGGTCGTGGGAGACCTCGACGCGCGTGGTGGTCCGGCGGCGGGGCGTGGCCATTGTGCTCAACCTGCCTTCGTCTCGTGCGCGAAGAGCCCCGCGCGCGGGTTGCCGTTCATGACCTTGCTCAGCGCGTCGACGGCCTTGCGCTGCTCCTTCGTCAGATCCTGCGGGACGTCGATGACGAACCGGTAGTGGATGTCGCCCTGGCCTTTGCCTCCAAGCTTGGGCGGGCCCTCGCCGCGCAGCCGCTGGATCGTGCCGTGCTTCGTCCCGGCGGGAACGCGCAGCTTCTTGCGGCCATGCAGCGTCGGCACCTCGACCTCGGCTCCCGCCAGCGCCTCGGCCACCGACAGCGGCACCTCGACCTCGACGTTGTCGCCCTTGCGCGCGAACACGGGGGAATCATCGACGTGGACCACGACGTACAGGTCGCCGGGGGTCCCGCCCTGCCGCCCGGGCTCGCCCTTGCCGGCCAGGCGCACGCGGCTGCCCTCCTTCACGCCGGCGGGGATGTTCACGCGGTACTTCTTGACCGTGCGGGTCCGACCGGAGCCCGTGCACGTGCCGCACGGCGACTCGATGACGGTGCCGGCGCCGCCGCAGCGCGAGCACGGCTGGCTGATGCTGAACAGGCCCTGGCCCTGCGACTCGACGCCGCGGCCCTGACATTTCGGGCAGACCTTCGGCGACGTGCCCGGCTTCGCGCCGGTGCCGCCGCACGTGGTGCACCGCTGGTACGTGGGGACGGAGAGCTGGACCTGCGCGCCCTCGACCGCCTGTTCGAAGGTGATCGACACCTCGGCTTCGAGGTCGCGGCCGCGCTCGGCGCGCGCCGGCCCGCCGCCGGTCCCGCGGCCGCTGGTGCCGCCCGGCCCGGTGCGCCCGGCGCCGAAGAGGTCGGACAGGATGTCGGCGAACCCGCCGGCCGCACCGCCCGCGGCACCGCCGAACCCGCCGCCGCCCGCGCCGCCGCCGCCGCCGAACGGCCCGGCTCCGCCGAACAGTCCGCCGCGGTCGTACTCCTTGCGCTTCTCCGCGTCGCCGACGATGTCGTAGGCGTGCTGGACCTCCTTGAACCGCTCCTCCGCCTTCGGGTCATCCGGGTTGCGGTCGGGGTGGTACTGGCGCGCGAGCTTGCGGTACGCCTTCTTGATCTCCTCGGCCGACGCCTTCTTGTCGACACCGAGGGTCTTGTACGGGTCCTTGGTCGCCACAGCCCGCTCGTCCTCCTACGCGGCCACGACGACCTTGGCGGGACGGAGCACCGTCTCGTTCAGGCGGTAGCCGGACTGGTAGACCTCGACGATGGTGCCGGTCTCGGCGCCCTCGACCGGCGTCTGCGCGATCGCCTCGTGCTGCTCGGGATCAAAGACCTCGCCCTTCGGGTCGAAGCCGGTGATCCCGGCGCGGCCGAGCGCGGCGGTCAGCTCGCTCTGCACGAGCCGGATCCCGTTGGCGAACTCGCTGCCGTCGTCGCCGGCGACCTCGACCGCGCGCGCGAGATTGTCGAGCGCGGGCAGGATCTCCTTCGCCAGCGTGCCGGCGCCGCGCTCACGCGCGATACCGACGTCACGCGTCATGCGCTTGCGGTAGTTCTCGAAGTCTGCCTGCGTGCGCTGCGCGAGCGCGAGGTACTCGTCGCGCTCGGCGGCCTTCTTCTCGAGCTCGGCGAGATCGCCCTCGACCGCCTCGGCGGCTTCGGCCTCCTCGACGACATCCGCGTCTGCGATGGGGTCGGCCTCGGGGGCCGCGGTCTCCTCGACCGCGACCTCCTCAGCCCGTTCGGTCTCTTCCGACCAGGACATGGCTAGCGGCCCTCGTCCACGACCTCGGCGTCGACGACGTCCTCGGCCTCGTCGCTCGCGGCGTCACCGCCGTTCGCGCTGGGCTCGCCCGCGCCGTTCTCGGCCTGGGCGTTGGCCTGCGCCTGCTCGTACATGCGCTCGGAGACCTTGTGGAACGCGGTCTGCAGCGCTTCGGTCTTCGCGTTGATCGCCTCGGCGTCGTCGGACGTGACGGACTCGCGGACCTCCTTGATGAGGCCCTCGATCTCGGTCCTCGACTCCGCATCGACGGCGTCGCCCAGGTCGGTGAGCTGCTTCTCGGCCTGGTACGCCGCGTTCTCGGCGGTGTTCCGAGCCTCGGCCAGCTCGCGGGCCTTGCGGTCCTCGTCGGCGTTCGCCTCGGCGTCGGAGACCATCTTCTTGATCTCGTCGTCGCTGAGGCCACCGCCGGCCTTGATCTCGATCTTCTGCTCCTTGCCGGTGCCCAGGTCCTTCGCGGACACGGAGAGGATGCCGTTGGCGTCGATGTCGAACGCGACCTCGACCTGCGGGATGCCGCGGGGCGCCGGCGGGATGCCGGTCAGCTGGAACTTGCCGAGCGACTTGTTGTACGTCGCCATCTCGCGCTCGCCCTGCAGGACGTGGATCTCCACCGACGGCTGGTTGTCCTCCGCCGTGCTGAAGATCTCCGACTTGCGCGTGGGGATCGTGGTGTTGCGCTCGATGAGCTTCGTCATGACGCCGCCCTTGGTCTCGATGCCCAGCGTCAGCGGGGTCACATCGAGGAGCAGGACGTCCTTGACGTCGCCGGCGAGCACGCCCGCCTGGATGGCGGCGCCCACGGCCACGACCTCGTCCGGGTTGACACCGCGGTGCGGCTCCTTGCCGGTGAGCTCCTTGACCTTCTCCTGCACCGCGGGCATGCGCGTCATGCCGCCGACGAGGACGATGTGGTCGATCTCGGCCGCGCCCTTGTCCTTCGCGTCCTCCATCGCCTGGCGCACCGGGGCGACCACGCGATCGAGCAGCGCGCCCGTGAGCTCGGTGAGCTTCGAGCGGGTCAGGCGGGTGTCGAGGTGCTTCGGGCCGGTCGCATCCGCCGTGATGAACGGCAGGTTGATCTGCGACTCCTGCGCGGTCGACAGCTCGATCTTCGCCTTCTCCGCCGCCTCGTAGAGCCGCTGAAGGGCCATCGGGTCGGCGGTCAGGTCGATCGCCTGGTCCTTCTTGAACTCGCCGGCGAGCCAGTCGACGATCGCCTTGTCGAAGTTGTCGCCGCCGAGGTGGTTGTCACCCGCAGTCGACTTGACCTCGAAGACGCCGTCGCCGATCTCGAGCACCGACACGTCGAACGTGCCGCCGCCGAGGTCGAACACGAGGATCGTCTGGTCGGTCTCCTTGTCGAGCCCGTACGCCAGCGCGGCCGCGGTGGGCTCGTTGATGATGCGCTTGATCTCGAGGCCCGCGATGACGCCGGCGACCTTGGTCGCCTGGCGCTGGGCGTCGTTGAAGTAGGCCGGCACGGTCACGACCGCGTCGGTCACCGTCTCGCCGAGGAAGGCCTCGGCGTCGGCCTTCAGCTTCTGCAGGATCATCGCGCTGATCTCCTGCGGGCTGAACTCCTTGTCGTCGACGCGGATGCGGGCGTCGCCGTTCTGACCGCGGACCACCTCGTAGGGGACGATGGTCATCTCCTCGTCCACCTCGGCGTACTTACGGCCCATGAACCTCTTGACGCTGAAGATCGTGTTCTCGGGGTTGGTCACCGCCTGCCGCTTGGCCACCTGGCCGACCAGCCGATCGCCATCCTTGGCGACGGCGACGACGGAGGGCGTCG
>JBPPNC010000060.1:0-2864 GCA_051306365.1 Solirubrobacteraceae bacterium | reverse complement strand
ATGCGCCGGATCTTGCCGGTCAGCGTCTTGGGCAGCTCGTCGACGAACTCGACCTTGCGCGGGTAGGCGTAGGCCGACAGCGAGGCGCGCACCGACGCCTTGATCTCGTCGGCCAGCTCGTCTGACGCCTCGTGGCCCTCGGCCAGCACCACGAACGCCTTGACCACGTTGCCCTTCTGCTCGTCGAGTGACGCCACCGCCGCCGCCTCCTGCACGGCGGGGTGCTCGATGCACGCCGATTCGACCTCGAACGGCCCGATCCGGTAGCCGGCGGAGATGATCACGTCGTCGGCCCGGCCCGCGTACCAGACGTATCCGTCTTCGTCCTGCTGGGCGGCGTCCTTGGTGTGGAACCACTCGCCGCCGAACGTCTCCTGCGCGGCCTCCTCGTTGTTCCAGTAGCCGAGCGGGTAGTGCGGGTTCGACCGCGCGCGCAGACAGATCTCGCCGCGCTCGCCCGGTGCGACGGGCTGCTCGTCGAGGTCGAGGATCTGCACGTCCCACCCTGGGACGGGCTTGCCCATCGAGCCTTCGCGCACCTCCATGAACGGGAAGTTCCCGCACAGGGGATAGGACTCCGTCAGGCCGTAGTAGTCGAGCACGGTGATGCCGTAGTGCTCGCGGAACCAGCGGATGGCCTCGGGGTTCAGCGGCTCGCCGGCGCTGCAGACGATGCGGAACTTCTGCGGGTGCCGGGATCCGGCGTCCTCGACGGCCATCATCGCGCGCATCGCGGTGGGGGTCGTGAACACGTTCGTGACCTCGTGCTTGGACAGGAACGCAAGCTGCGCGGTGGGATCGAACCCACCAGCGCGCTGGTAGACGCACTGCACGGCCCCCATCCGCCACGGGCCCAGCAGCGGCGCGATCCCGGCCGCCCAGGCCCATTCGCCCATGCCGTGGAAGCGCTCGTTCTCCTGCACGTCGTGGCAGTAGATGAACTCGTTGTGTGCGAGCAGATACCGGTGGGCGTGGATGATCCCCTTGGCCAGCCCGGTGGTGCCCGACGTGTAGTAGAGCTGCGCGGGGTCGTCGGCGGACGTGTCGCTGCTGATGTGATCGTCGGGCGCCCCGGTCAGCAGGCCGTCGCCTTCGTCCAGCACGAGGACCTGGTCGACCGGTCCGCCGCGGAACCGGTCTGCGTTCGCGCTGTCGGTCACGACGAGCCGCGCCTGGGAGTCGGTGAGACGGTGGCGCAGGCCCTCGTCGCCGTAGAGCACGGACATGGAGACGAGCAGGGCGCCGAGTTTCCACACGCCGAAGAAGAGGGCGGCGGTCTCGGGGGTGGGAGGCAGGACGACGGCGACCCGGTCCCCGCGCTGCACACCGGCCTCGCGCAGGACGTGCGCCGCCTGGTTGGAGAGGCGCTGTAGCTCGCCCCACCGGATGTCGCGTCGGGCGCCGTCGTAGCGCTCCCAGATCATCGCGAGCTTGTCCGGCGGGTGCTTGTCGCAGACGTCCTGCGCGATGTTGTAGCGCTCGGGGACCACCCATTCGTGGTCGGCGCGCGCCTGCTCGTACGTCGTCATCGGTCTCCTCCGGGTTCGCCCGCCCGGACGCTATCGAGGGTGGGGTTGCAGGGGCGTCACAGGCGCGCCTGCGGCGGCGACGACGACCGCGGCGGCGAGGGCGCCGATCAGCAGCGCCTCGACGACGGCGCCGCTGATCTACCGTGGAGGCATGGCGCCACCGAAGATCCTGCTCGAACTCGACCTCGCCGCCGGTCTCCTGGAGGCGCCGCCCGCCGATCCGCTGGCCGCCTGGCGTGCCCGGTCGACTCCGGCACTGGCCGACCTCGTGCGCAAGCTGCGCGACGCACGCGAGCGCGACGAGGTTGTCGGCCTGGTGGCACACATCGGCGGCTCGGAGGTCGACCCGTCCCAGGCCGAGGAGCTGGGCGCCGCCGTCGAGGCATTCGCCGCGGCCGGCAAGCCGACCGTCTGCTGGGCCGAGGCGTTCGGCGAGACCGGCAACGGCACCGTCGACTATCACCTCGCGGCGCACTTCGATGAGATCTGGCTGCAGCCGTCCGGCGGCCTGGCGCTCGTCGGGTTCGCGGCGCAGGGCGTCTTCGCGCGCGACGCGCTGAACCGGCTCGGCGTCGAGCCGCAGTTCCGGATGCGCAAGGAGTACAAGAACGCGCCGGACACAGTGCTGCGCCAGTCGATGAGCGACGCGCAGCGTGAGGCGACCCAGCGGCTGACCGACGGGATGACCGATGCCGTCGTGACGACGGTCGCGCGGCGCCGGTCCCTGGACGCCGACACTGTGCGGGCCGTGATCGCCGACGCGCCGCTGACCGCCGAGGAGGCGAAGGCCCGCGGCCTCGTCGACCGCGTCGGCTACCGCGACGAGGTCTACGAGGAGCTGAACCGGCGGGCGGGCGTGGAGCTCGAACAGCGGTACGCGCACCGGTGGTCGCCGCCGCGCCGCGCCGTCATGGAGCGCCGCCTGCGCCACGAGCTGCCGCGGCGGCTCGGGCGCGCGCGGCCGAACACGATCGCCGTCGTCCCCGTCGTCGGCGGGATCATGCTCGGCCGCAGCGGCGGCTCGCCGGTCATGGGGCGAACCGCCGGGTCGGAGACCATCTGCGCCGCCCTACGTGCCGCCCGCGAGGCTGACGACGTCGCGGCCGTGGTCCTGCGCGTCGTGAGCCCGGGCGGGTCGTACACAGCGTCGGACGCGGTCCACCGCGAGGTGCTGCGCCTGCGCGAGGCGGGCCGCCCGGTCGTCGCGTCGATGGGCAGCGTCGCCGCGTCGGGTGGGTATTTCGTGGCCATGGGCGCCGACGAGATCGTTGCACTGCCGAGCACGGTCACCGGGTCTATCGGGGTGTTCGCCGGAAAGCTCGTCGTGCGCAGCGC
>JBPPNC010000029.1:0-17321 GCA_051306365.1 Solirubrobacteraceae bacterium | reverse complement strand
GGGTGATTGAGATACTGCCCGGTCCCGGCGCTGGTGTCTGTCAGCTTCGCGACACAGTGGGCGTCAGGTCAACCGCCCAGGCCGCTCCGGGCGTCTACGCGCAGCCCACCATCCCGCCGTCGACCGGGATGACCGCGCCCGTGAGGTACGCGCCCGCCCGCGAGGCGAGGAACAGCGTGGTGCCGACGATGTCGTCCTCGCTCCCGATGCGGCCGAGCGGGACGGTCGACGCGACGGCCGCGCGGCCCTCGTCGCTGTCGAGCATGAATGCGGTCATCTTCGACTCGAACGGGCCCGGCGCGATCGCGTTGACGGTGATCTGCTCGCCCGCGAGGCGCTTGGCGAGGTGCCGGGTGAGCATGTGCACCGCCGCCTTGCTGGCGCTGTAGCTGTAGTTCTCGGTCATCGGGACCCGCAGGCCGTCGACGGACCCGATGTTGATCACCCGTGCGGGAGCCTCGGCGGACGCGGCGGCGCGCAGCGGGCCGAGGAGGTCCTGCGTGAGGTTGAACATGCCGCGGACGTTGGCGTCCATGACGCGGTCCCACGCGGCGTCGGGGAAGTCGCCCAGCGGGGCGCCCCACGTGGCGCCCGCGTTGTTGACGAGCAGGTGCAGTTCGGAGACGCGCTCGGTCACCTCGCCCGCGAGCGCGGCGGCGCCGCCGGCCGTCGACACGTCGGCCGCGATCGCGCTCGCCTTCCCGTACTGCGACAGCTCGGCGACGGCGGCCGCGCAGGCGTCGGCCTTGCGGGAGGAGATGATGACCTCCGCGCCCGCCTGCACGAGGCCGCGCGCGATCATGAGGCCGACACCGCGGGAGCCGCCGGTGACGAGGGCGGTGCGGCCGCGGACGGAGAAGAGTTCGGGCAGGGACATGTGCGCGACCCTACCCGAGGGTCGGAACCGTCGTCAGCCCTTCACGGCCACCAGTTCGATCACCTCCACGGCGCTTCGCGGGCGTGAGTGCCGGCCCGACGCCTGGCAAACCCGGGCTCCCGCGGTGGCGACGACGACACGGGACGTGCCGGCTCTGCGCACCGCGACACCGAGCCGCGCGCGCGGATCGTCGATGGCGTGCTGCGACCGGGTGCCGGATCCTGCGCCGGGTGGGTGGCAGCTCAACGGGGCGGCGTCGATCACCGGTGGGGCGACGTCGGGGTCAGCACCGGCTGACGCTGGACGTTCCCCCCACCCGGGACTGGGGATGCATGTTCCTGATCCATCTGCCGATAGATGAGGGGACCCCCTCGGGTGAGTCCCGCCCATGCCCTCCACTGCTGCCGACATCGCCCCGATCGCCGCCGCGATCGCTGCCGCCCTGCTCGTCGTCACGGGCGCAGTCGTCTGGGTCTGGCGCCGGCAGCTCGCCGCGGCCCGGATGTCGGACGCCCGCGCGGCCGCGATGTCCGAGCTCTCCGCGGAGGGCATGCTGCTCCTCGACGAGCGCGAGCGCATCGTCTGGGTCAGCGACGCGGCCCTCGACGTCCTCGGCGTCTCCGGGGACGTCCTGCTCGGCCGCGGCCTCGACGAGATCGCCGACGACGAGCTGCGGCGCCTGCTCGGTCGCATCGACCTGCCGGTATCACGCGGTCACGCTGACGACATCGTCGTCGACCGCCGCCGCGACGGTCATCCAATCCAGCACCTGTGCCTCGGCGGCGCGGAGCTGCGGACCGCCGACGGCCGATACATCGGCGCGGCCGTCTGGCTGCGCGACATCACCGCGCGCCTGCACGCCGACCGCCGGCTGCAGGCCAGCGAGGAGCAGTACCGCCGCCTCGTCGAGACGGCGCAGGAGATCATCTGGACCTGCGACGAGAACCTCGTCATGACGTACTGCAACCGTGCGATCGAGGACGTTCTCGGGTTCCCGGTCGACGTCGCCGTCGGCCGGCCGCTCCGCGCGTGCATGCATCCGGACCGGGCCGATGAGGACATCGCCGCCGTGCGCACCGTCCTCGCAGGCGTGTCCCAGGTGGAGTACGAGACGACGCTGCGCCGCGCCGACGGCGCGGACATCGACGTGGCGATCGACCTCGTGCCGCTCACCGACGACGACGGCATCATCGGCGTGTCGGGCATCACCCGGGACGTCACCTCCCACCGCCGGGCCGAGGCCGAGCGCGAGCGGGCGAGCACGCGCCACGCCGCCGTTGCCGAGCTCGGGCGCCGTGCGCTCGAGCTCGCCGAACCGTACGTGCTCATGCAGGAGGCGGCTCGCACGCTCTCGCGCGTGCTCGACCTGCCGACCGGCATCGTCCTGGAGCTCGACCCGGAGGCCGACACGCTGCGCGCCGTCGCCGGCGCGGGTGCCGACGAGGCGCTGACCGCGGCGTGTGAGCTGCAGTCCCCGGCCGAGCAGACGTCGCACGCCGGCCTGGCGCTCCGCGTCGGGTCCCCGGCGACCTTCAGCGACCTGCGCGCGGACACCCGCTTCACCGGCGACGCCGCCCTGCGCGAAACCGGCGTGCGCAGCGGCCTCGCACTCCCGGTCCTCGTGCGCGGCCGCACCTTCGGCCTGCTCGCCGGATACAGCCCGCAGGCCCGCCTGTTCGACGCCGGCGAGATCGCGTTCGCGCAGTCCGTCGCCAACGTCGTCGGGTCCGCGGTCGAGCGGGTGCAGCTCGAGCGCGCCGACCGCGAGCGCTCACTCCACGACCAGCTCACCGGTCTGCCGAACCGCTCCCTCTTCATGGACCGCCTGCGGGGTTCTGTGGCCCGCGCGCGCCGCGACGCGTCGCACACCGCGGTGTTCACCGTCGGCGTGGACAGCTTCAAGCTCGTCAACGACGAGTTCGGCCACGGCGCAGGCGACGACCTGCTCGCCACGATCGCCCAGCGGCTGCGCACCGAGGTCCGCGCCGCCGACACCGTCGCCCGGCTGGGCGGCGACGAGTTCGTCATCCTCTGCGAAGGCCTGGCGGGCGAGCACGACGCGATCGCGCTCGCGGACAAGCTCACCGGCCTCTGGGCCGACCCGTTCGTCCTCTCCGCGGGCGAGATCTTCACCACTGCAAGCATCGGCGTCGCCGTCTCACACGCCGGCGCTGCCGGGGCCGACGACCTCCTGCGCGACGCGGACGCCGCGATGCACCGCGCGAAGCGGCGGGGCCGTGGGCGGTTCGAACTCTTCGACGAGGAGCTCCGTGCCCGAGCCGGCGAGCGTGTGCGCCTGGAGCGCGACCTGCACCGCGCGCTGGAGCGCGAGCAGTTCCGCGTCGTCTACCAGCCCGTCGTCGACGTGCGCACCCGCCAGGTGGTGGGCGCCGAGGCGCTGCTGCGCTGGGACCACCCCGAGTGGGGCACGGTCTCGCCGATGGAGTTCATCCCGGTGGCCGAGGAGAGCGGCGACATCGTCGCGATCGGCGAATGGGTTCTGAGCGAGGCCTGCGGTCAGGTCGCGCGCTGGCAGCAGCGCTGGCCGGAGTTCCGCCTGTCGGTGAACGTGTCGGGTCGCCAGGTCGCCGAGCCGGGCCTGCCCGAGCGCGTCGCCGCGATCGTCGCCGAGGAAGGGCTCGCCCCGGGGACTCTCGGCCTGGAGATCACCGAGAGCGTGCTGATGGAGGCCGATGGCGACCCGGAGGTCATTCTCGCCCGCCTGCGCGAGGCCGGCGCGCGGCTGCTGCTCGACGACTTCGGCACCGGGTACTCATCGCTGAGCTACCTCAAGCGCTTCCCGCTGGACTCCCTGAAGATCGACCGCTCGTTCGTCGATGGCCTCGGGTCCGAGGACGAGGACTCCGCGATCGTCGCCGCCATCGTGCAGCTCGCCTCGACGCTGGACCTCACCGTCGTCGCCGAGGGTGTGGAGACCGAGGAGCAGCTCGCCCAGCTCCTCTCCCTGCAGTGCGGCCTGGCCCAGGGGTACCTGCTCAGCCGCCCGATCGACGGGCCGGATCTCGAGCGCCTGCTCGGCGATACCACCGAGCCGGTGCTCGGCGCTGCGTGACGCGCTACGCGAAGCGCGCCGCGTGGTCCGCTTCGAGCGCGGCCGCTTCGCGCTCCAGCGGGACCGCGTAGACGATGTGCGAGCGGTGGATGGCGATGAATGCGTGCTCGCGCGTCGCCCCGCTCCCGTCCAGCGGCGTGATCTCCACGTCCGTGAGCGCCACGAAGTCGCGCTCCGTGGCGTTCAGCATGTCCGAGATCCGGCTGCGGTAACCCTCGCGGGCCAGCGTGAGCGTGCCGACGATGCGGTGGCGCCCCGTCTCCAGCTCGACGCGTTCATGGCGAAGCTGCATCGCTGAGGCATCGGCAGGCCGGGCGCGGGAGTTGAGCGGCGATCGGCATGATGGGCGCGTGGACGGCACCCTGCGACTCACGTCGAGTGTGGCTCTGCCGCTGACCGAGATCGAGCTGCGCACGAGCCGCTCCTCCGGGCCCGGCGGTCAGCACGCGAACGTCACCGCCTCCCGCGTGGAGGCGATCTTCGACGTGCGCGCGTCCGAGACGCTGACCGACGCCCAGAAGGAGCGGATCATCGCGAAGCTCGGCCCGCGCGTCACCGCCGTGTCCCAGGACGCGCGCAGCCAGCTGCGCAACCGCGAGCTCGCGCTGGAACGGCTGCGCGAGCGCCTGGCCACCGCGCTGCACGTACCGCGGGCGCGCCGGCCGACGAAGCCCAGCAAGGGCGCGAAGCAACGCCGCCTGCAGGCCAAGAGGGCGCAGTCCGAGCGCAAGCAGGCCCGGCGCCGCCCCCGGCACGACGACTAGGGTTCCGCGGCGTGAGCGACGACGCCATCGTCTGCGAGCGCCTGACCAAGCGCTACGGCAGGCACCGCGGGATCGAGGACATCGACCTGCGCGTCCACCCGGGCGAGGCCTTCGGCTTCCTCGGCCCGAACGGCGCGGGCAAGAGCACGACGATCCGCGCGCTCATGGGGTTCCTGCGCCCCACGAGCGGCCGCGCGGAGGTCTTCGGGTTCGACTGCTGGCGCCAGTCGGTGGAGGTCGCCAGGCACGTGGGCAACCTGCCGGGCGACTTCACCTACGACGAGCAGCTGACCGGCTGGGAGGTCGTCCGCCACGTCGCCCGGCTGCGCCGTCACGACGACCTCGCCTACGCGGGGGAGCTCGCCGAGCGCCTCGAGGCCGACATGGGCCGGCCGCTGCGCCACCTGTCGCGCGGCAACCACCAGAAGGTCGGGCTCGTCCAGGCGATGTTCCACCAGCCGCGGCTGCTGTTGCTCGACGAGCCGTCCGGGGGCCTGGACCCGCTCATGCGCGAGACGTTCCTCGACCTCGTCGCCGAAGCGCGCGCGGACGGGGCCACGGTGTTCCTCTCGTCGCACAACCTCGAGGAGGTCCACAGCGTCTGCGAGCGCGTCGGGATCATCCGCGACGCGCGGCTCATCGCCACGGAGAACATCGGCGACCTCATCCGCCGGGCACTCCGGCACGTTCGCATCACGGCGGCCGCGCCGATCGACCCCGCGCCCTTCGCCGAGCTGGACGGCGCGCAGGACGTGCACGGGGACGGGGCGACACTGACCCTGCGGCTGGCCGGGGAGGTCGACGCGCTCGTCAAGCTCGCCGCCCGACACGAGATCGTCGATCTCGAGATCGGGCGGGCGAGCCTCGAAGAGGTCTTCCTCTCCTTCTACGGGCGCGCCGAGAACCACGTCCCGTGATCGAGCTGATCCGCCACCAGCACGGCCGCCGCCTGCGCTCCACGATCGTGTGGGGCGTCTCGCTCGGGCTGCTCGGCGTCATGATGGTCGGCGTCTTCAGCACCATCGACGTCGCGACCTTCAGCAGGGCGATCGAGGCCTACCCCCAGTCGCTGCTCGACGCGTTCGGGATCAGCGCGGACAGCTACACCACGCCGGAGGGCTTCATCGCGGGCGAGCTCATGAGCTTCATGGTGCCCCTGGCGATCGGCTTCTACCCGATCCTCGCGGCCGCCCGGGCGATGGCGGGCGCCGAGCAGAACCGTTCCCTCGACGTCATTCTCAGCCAGCCCGTGCCCCGCTGGCACCTCCCCGTGGCGACGTTTGTCGCGTTCGCGGTCGGGCTCGTCGAGATCGTGCTCTTGTTCGCGCTCATCACGTGGGCGTCAGCCGTTGCGTTCGGTGTGGACCTCGACCTGGGCCATATGCTCGCCGGGAGCCTGAACCTGCTGCCGCTCTCGCTGATCTACGGCGCACTGGCGCTCATCGTCTCCGCGGTGGCTCGCCAGCCCGGGCTCGTGACCGGCATCGCCGGCGGCGCGCTCGTGCTCGGCTACCTCACGGACGCGGTCGGCAAGATCGCCGCGGAGGTCGAGTGGCTGGCCGACATCACGCCGTTCCGGTTCTATGGCTCCGCCATCGAGCACGGCCTGGACGCCGGCGACGTCGGGGTCCTCTTGGCCGGCGCGGCGCTGTTCTGCGCGATCTCGATCCCGCTGTTCGCGCGCAAGGACATCCGGGCGTAGGGGCGGTGACTGAACCCGCGCGCCGCGCGGCCGACAACCTGGGGGATGACCCGTCGACGGGACCCCGATGACGCGCGCCCGATCGGCGCGGGCTGGCTGGCCGTGCTGGCCGGTACCGCGATGCTCGCGCTCGCGGTCTCGGTCGGCCTGACCGCCGTCGTCCAGATCGGCGCGGCGCGGCAGGCCACCGAGCGCACCGCCGCCGCCCAGCGCATGCTCATCGCGATGCTCGACCAGGAGACCGGCCTGCGCGGGTACAACCTCAACGGGCTCGACGAGTTCCTGCGCCCCTACCAGCAGGGCCGCGCCGACTTCGGTCAAGCCCTTGGCGACTCCCGTTCGGCGATGCAGGGCGACCGCAACGGCCAGGCGCTCCTCGTCGAACAGGCGCAGATCTCCGACGAGTGGCGGCAGCTGGCGTCCGTCGCGGTGACACAGGCCCGCGTGCGCGACACGGTGCACGCCGACACCGCCGGCGCCCGCCAGCGCAAGGCCGTGATGGACCGCTTCCGGATCGCGAACACCGACTACCAGCGCCTGATCGACGAGCGGCGCGAGGCCCGGGAGGGCAGCCTGGCGTGGTTATCCGCCGGCGTCGTGCTCGCCCTCGCCGTGTTCTTCGCCTTCCTGGGCGCCGTGGTGCTGCGCCGCCAGCGCCGAGCACGTCGGGCCGCCCGACGGCGGGAGGCCGCGTACGTCGCCCGTCAGCACGACCTCGGAACCGGGCTGCAGGTCGCCCGCAGCGAGGACGAGGCGCACGAGGTACTGCGCCGCCACCTCGAGCTCAGCGTGCCGGGCAGCCGCGCCGCGGTGCTGACGCGCAACAACAGCGAGAACCGCCTGCTGCTCGCCACGGACGTCCCGGAGGACTCACCGCTGACCGCGTGCGTCGAGGACGTGGAGCCGCGGGCGTGCCTCGCCGTCCGGCTCGCCTCGCGCCGCCACGAGGGCGACGCCGCGGCGCTGTCGGTGCTGCGCTGCGAGGTCTGCGGGGGTCTGGAGGGCCAGGCCGACTGCTCGCCGCTCATCGTGGGCGGGGAGGTCATCGGCGCGGCGCTCGTCCGGCATCCCGACCCGCTGACGGAGCGGCAGGACCGCGCGGTGGACGAGTCCGTCGCGCAGGCGGCTCCGGTCCTGGCGAATCTGCGCAACCTCGCGCTGGCCGAGAGCCGGGCGGCGACCGACGGCCTGACCGGCCTGCCGAACCGGCGCGCGTTCGAGGAGACGCTGAAGCGGATGGCCGCCCAGGCGGGGAGGACGAAGACCCCGCTCTCGGCGCTGGCGCTCGACCTCGATCACTTCAAGACCATCAACGACACCCACGGCCACGAGGTCGGCGACGAGGTCCTCGCGGCGATGGGCGCGCTGCTCGCCGACCTCGTCCGCGCCAGCGATGTCGCGGCGCGGGTCGGCGGCGAGGAGTTCTTCGTGCTCGCGCCCGACACGGCGCGCGACGGCGCGGTGGCGCTGGCCGAGACGATCCGCGCGGCGGTCCGCGAGGTCGCCGTTCCCGGCGCGGCCCAGGTCACGGTGAGCATCGGCGTCGCATCACTGCCCGAGGACGCGTCGACGCCCGTGGGGCTGCTGCGCGCGGCCGACCGGCTGCTGTACGCAGCCAAGGAGCACGGCCGCGACCGGGTGGAGGCGAGCGCGCCGATCGGCGAGCCCGCCGGCCGCGGCGTTTAGAGCGGCAGCCTGCCGCGGCCCTTGCGGCCGGCGTCGGCACTGCGGCCGGCGGCCTTCGAGCTGGAGTGAAATGGTTTGGACAGCCAGCGCCCGAGCCGGCCTGGGGCGAGGTTCGCGACCCGGCCACCGGTGCCGAACGCCTTGTGCGTGGCACGCTCGGGATGCCGCGACAGACGTGGCGCGAGGAACGCGAGCACCAGCAGGACGATGCAGATGGCGACGACGACGGCGATGGTCATGCCCTGGTCATGCCCGCCGCGCGGATCGCTGAACCCTCGGTCAGGCCGGCGGTTCGCCCGTGAGGTCGGGAACCTCGAACATCCGCGCGAGCGCGACGCCGACCCGCTCACGTACGACCAGCGCGCTGCGCAGCACGTGGGCCCGCATGAACGACGCCGCCGTGTCCGCGTCGCCGGTGAGCACCGCCGTGAGGATCTCCGTGTGCTCGGCGAACGTCGCGCGGATCCGCTCGTCGGTCGTGAAGTCGTGGATGCGCAGCAGGCGGATCCGGTCGTTGAGGTCGCGCAGGAGGCGCTCGGCGGTCTCGTGCCCGCTCGCGGCGGCGACGCGCTGGTGGAAGTCCTCGTCGGCGTGGACGAAGTCCGGGCCGTGCAGGGTGGCACGGCCCTCGTGCCAGTCGTTCGTGAGCGTGGCCCAGTCGGTCTGGAGATCCTCAAGCGCGCCACGGTCGCCGTCGGCCGCCGCGCGCGCGACGAGAAGCTCCTCGATGACGACGCGGACGTCGTAGAGCTCGCGCATCTGCCGGACGCTCGGCACGGCGGGACGCAGGCCGCCGGACGGGTCGCGCTCGAGGTGGCCGTCGCCCTCCAGGCGCCGCAGCGCCTCGCGGATCGGTGTACGGCTGGTGCCATGCTCGGCGGACAGCTGCAGTTCGACGAGTCGCTGACCGACGGGGAACTCCCCCCGCAGCAGGCGGTCACGGATCTCGAGGTACACGCGCTCGGCGCGCGAGACGCTCCCGGCGCGCCCGCGGGTCGGTCGGTCGTCGGCGGACGGTGCGCTCACCCGGGTGATGCTAGGGGCGTCCGCAGCGTGCCGTGAGAGAGGCTGCATACAGCCTTGTGTGCGGCGGTTGCCCCCAGTTCCGGGGATTTTGCCTGCTCAGCGCGTGTTCGGGGAGCCCGGAACCCCTGGAAACGCCCGAAATCCTGGCTCAGCGTCGAAAAGGGTTGGGACCAAGTGTCCAATGCGCCAGCTCCGGCCCGAACGTAGCGTGCTGCCCGTCGACCCCCGGCCGTCGACGACGTTGCATACAACCAGGCCGGTCGCACCTGCCCACCCGGAGCCGCCCATGACACCACCACCCACCGCGAGCGTTCCGGCAGAGCCGTACGCCTACGAGTTCGACCCCGCGACGACCGCGCTCGTCATCATCGACATGCAGCGGGACTTCCTCGAACCCGAGGGCTTCGGAGAGATGCTCGGCAACGACGTCAGCCTGCTCGCGAAGACCGTCGAGCCTCTGCAGAAGGTCCTCGGGGCCGCGCGCGATCTCGGGATGCTCGTCATCCACACGCGCGAGGGCCATCGCCCCGACCTCACCGACCTGCCGCCCAGCAAGCGCGACCGCGGCAAGGGGGAGAAGACCATCGGGAGCCCCGGTCCGAAGGGCCGCATCCTCGTCCGCGGCGAATTCGGCCACGACATCATCGACGACCTCGCGCCGATCGACGGCGAGGCCGTGCTCGACAAGCCCGGCAAGGGCGCGTTCTACGCGACGGACCTCGAGCTGCTGCTCAAGAACAACGGCATCACCCATCTGATCGTCACCGGCGTCACGACGGAGGTGTGCGTGCACACCACCACCCGTGAGGCCAACGATCGCGGCTTCGAGTGCCTCGTGCTCTCGGACTGCACGGGGAGCTACTTCCCCGAGTTCCACGAGATGGCCCTGAAGATGATCTCCGCACAGGGCGGGATCTTCGGCTGGGTCGCCGATTCGGAGGCGCTCCTCTCGGCGCTTCCCGTTCCGTCCACCGCGAGTCAGGGAGCCTGATCCGTGTCTGCTGCCGCACCCACCCCATCGCTCCCCTTGTGGACGAGAGGGGACCTGAACGCCTTCTTCGGGCTGTTCATCAACATGCTGGTCAACGTCATCGTCCTCTCGGGACTCTGTATCGGCGTGGTGCAGATCCCAGCCGACGACGTCACGGGAACGATCCTCCCGGCGCTCGGCGTCGGGCTCCTCGTCGGCAACATCTACTACTTCTACCTCGCGCGTCAGCTGGCGGCGAAGACCGGTCGAACGGATGTCACCGCACTGCCGTACGGGCCATCGGTCCCGCACATGTTCATCGTCGCGCTGGTGATCATGCTGCCGACGTTCCTGGCGACGAAGGATCCGATCGCGGCGTGGTCAGCTGGCCTCGCGTGGTGCTTCATCATCGGCATCATCGTCCTGATCGGCGCGTTCGTCGGGCCGTACATCCGCAAGTTCACGCCGACGGCCGCGATGCTCGGCACCCTCGCCGGCATCTCGATCACGTTCATCTCCATGGGCCCGGCGGCCCAGATGTGGGAGGCCGCGTGGATCGCCCTGCCGGTCCTGGCGATCATCATCATCGGCTTCATCTCCGACGTGAAGCTCCCGGGCAACTTCCCGGTGGGCCTCGCGGCGCTGCTCGTCGGCACCGCGGTCGGCTGGGCCGGCGGCTTCATGGAGACCGCGGCGGTGGGTGACGCCGCGGAGTCGATCGCTATCGGCATCCCGTCGCTGAACATCGACCTGCTGTTCGACGGCCTCGGCGACATCTCGCCGCTGCTGGCCACCGCGATCCCGCTCGGGATCTACAACTTCACCGAAGCCATGTCGAACGTGGAATCGGCGAAGTCGGCGGGCGACGACTACCCGCTGCGGTCGGTGCTCCTCGCCGACGGCACCGGCGCCATCGTCGGCTCCGCGCTCGGCAGCCCGTTCCCGCCCGCCGTCTACATCGGGCACCCGGGCTGGAAGGCGTCGGGCGGCCGGATCAGCTACTCGCTGGCCACCGGCATCCTGATCTTCGCCCTCTGCACGCTGTCGCTGTTCCCGCTGCTCGGCGCCCTGCTGCCGATCCCGGCGATCGTCCCGATCCTGCTGTTCATCGGCCTCGTGATCGGTGCCCAGGCGTTCAGCGCGGTGCCGAAGGCCTACTACCCGGCGATCGTGCTGGCGATGGTGCCGAACATCGCGTCCTGGGCGACCACGCAGATCAACAACACCCTCGCCGCAGGAGGCACGTCGGCAGACGAGATCGGGTTCGCCACGATCGCGCAGGGCGGCACGAACTTCGAGGGCCTGTTGCTCCTCGGGTCCGGCGCGGTGCTCGCGGGCATGGTGCTCGGTGCGATCGCGGTCTTCATGATCGACCGCAACTTCCTGTGGGCCGCGGGCTACTGCTTCGCGGGTGCCGCATTGGCGGTCGTCGGCCTGATCCACGGCGAGGAGGTGGAGTTCTTCGCGCCGATCGAAGTCCCGTTGGGCTACGCCTTCATGGGCTTGGTGTGCATCGCCTTCTACTTCCTGAAGGTGCCGCCGCGAACGCGTGACAAGGACGACCCGCTTGACCTGGAACTCGGTGACGCCGGGGTGGAACCTGCCGAGCTCCTCTCGCCCATGCCCCCGGAGAAAAAGGAGGCGCCCGCTCCGGCCTGAACTGACTGACGCAGGACCTTTTCGGAAGAGTGCAGGCGCCGGCCCCGCGATCGCGGGGCCGGCGTCGTTTCCGGGGCGTCAGTCCATGTCGCCCTTCGCCCGCCTGGCCTCGGCTTGGAGCCGCGAATAGGACTTCCCGCGCTGCTCACGCTCGCGGGCGGCGGCCCGCCGGTCGTCGATCCACTGCTGCTCGCGCTGGAGCTTGTGCCAGGCGGCGAGCCGGTCGGGGTCGATCCCGGCAGCGACGGCGCACCCGGGCTCGCCATCGTGTGCGCAGTCGGCGAACCGGCAGCCGTGCGCGAGCTTGTCGATGTCGGCGAACACGTCGCCGACGCCATCCCACAGGCCGACCTCGCGGATCCCGGGGGTGTCGAGCAGCAGCGCGCCGCTCGGCAGCGTGATGAGCTCCCGGGTGACCGTGGTGTGGCGGCCGCGGTCGTCCTCTGCGCGGACCTCGCCGGTCGCCTGGCGCTCGGCTCCGAGCAGCGCGTTGACGAGCGTCGACTTCCCGGCTCCGCTCACGCCGAGCAGCACGATGGTCTCGCCGGGGTGCAGCAGGGTCCGCAGGACGCCGAGGCCCTCGCCGTGCACGGCGCACACCGCCAGGCCGTCCGGGACGCCGAGCTGCCGGGCGAGCGCCGTGGCGGTCTCGTCGCCGCCGTCGTCGGTCCGGTCGGCCTTCGTCAGAACGAGGGCGGTCGGCACACCGTCGGCGGAGGCCAGCGCGACGAGCCGCTCGGCGCGCCGGATGTTGGGTTCGGGCAGTGGCTCGACGACCAGTGCGAGGTCGACGTTCGCCGCGAGCACCTGCTCCGCGGTCGTCTCGCCCGCCGCGCGGCGGGTCAGCGTGCCGCGCCGCGGCAGGACGTGCGCGATCGCGCCGCCCTCATCGAGCGCGACCCAGTCCCCCGTGACCGGTCGCCCGGTCGGGCCGGTATCCCGGAGCCGCCCGCGGGCGGGCGCGAGCAGGGGTGGGCCATCGTCGCCGGCCGGTTGTACGAGCCATCGGTCGGTGTGCTGCGCGAGCACGCGCGCGAGCACGTGGTCAGGTGGAACTACCGGAGGTGACACTGGAGGTTCTCCACATCGTCGTCAACGGTCGCAGGTCGCGCGGGCGCGCCGGACCGGTGACGGTCTGCGCGCCCGGTCAGGCGACCGTGGCGGCGTGCGACGTGGTGTGGAGGCGAAGCGACATCCACCACTGAGAGTAGCCGACCGCACCGCATTCCTCGGCCCGATCGTGCAACCCTGTGCCGTCGATATGAGTTTCAGCCCCGTCGTCGAGCGCCGCAGCACCAACGGCCCCACCCATCCGGGTGAGGAGATCTGCCACATCGTCACCGAGGACGATCCGGACCGCGCACTGTGCGGCAAGGACGTCACCGGCTGGCCGTGGAATCCGCCGTGGCCGCTGTGCATCGTCTGCGAGGACCTCGCCCGGTCCCCGCTCTAGCCGCCACCTAAGAACCTGCGCCGCGCCCCGTTCGGGCTCGCCCTTGAGGGTCGTGCAGTGCTGGGCGGACTGCCGTCGCAACTGGTGTCGCACGGTTCTACCGCCACACGACGTCCGCGCTGCTGCACGGCTCGACACCTCGGCATCCAGATCGGCGTCCGCGTCGGCGACCGAACCACCGCTTCACGTCCGTGCAGACGCCGCCGGCGGCGTACTGGCGGCCGCGCGCGGTTGTCAGTGGTGGGCGGGCTCGAGCAGGCCGGCCTGCGCCCGGCTGACCGCGACCTCGCCGCCCATGACGCCCATGCGGTGGATCTCGACGTCCTGCACATCCTGCGTGATCCACTCGTGCGCGAGCTCGTTGGACCGCTCCGACTGCTCGGCCTTCTCGAAGATCGTCATCGAGGCGATCCGGCCGTTGCCGAGGTCCAGACACTGGTAGGAGATGAAGCCGGGCTCCTGGGCGAGGGCCTCGGCGAAGTCGCGGTCGACGCGATGCATGAACGCGTCGGCGGCTTCGGGCTCGATGCGGTAGGTGCGGATGCTGGCGAACATGGGTGGTCCCCTCTCGTGGGTCAGCCGGCCGCGTTGGCGAGCTGGGGCAGGGCGTGGAGCTGGCGGTACAGGCCCGCCGCGTCGGTGTAGGTGGTCTCGGAGGCGATCTCGCCGTTGGCGTCCAGGCGGATGACGTTGCAGCCGGCCATGTTCGCCGGGTACCCGGTGGCGGCTAGGCCGATGAGGTCACCGAGGTGGGTGCCTTCTGATCGCCACTCCTCGCAGAGGATGTCGCCCTCGCACACGACCCGCGTCGCGCGGATGCGAAGATCGGGGAATGCGCGCATGTAGGTCTCGGCGGCGTTGCGGATCGCCGTGCGCCCGTGCAGCGCCTCCGTCAGCGTGATGTCGCGCGACACCGCGTCAGGCGCGTAGCAGGCGGCGACGCCGTCGGGGTCGTGCGCGTTCCACGCGCCGGTCAGCCGGTCGATGAGATCGACGCACTGCTGGTGCGTCATGATGATCTCCTTCCTGGTCGGGGTGCCCCCGCCACCTACGACGGTACGCCCGCTCGTGCGGGCCTGCAAGGATGAACCGCATGGCTGACGCGCCCGCCCCCGAGCCCCAGCGCGCGACGGTCTCGTTCCACGAGCCCGGCGACGTCCTTCCGCACTTGCTCGGACTCGACGGGCTGGCCTACGTCGAGGCGGTCCGCGACGGGAAGCTGCCGCCCGACCCGCTGATGGAGGCCATGGGGATCACGGTGGCCGAGGCCGAGCGCGGCCGCGTGGTCATGGAGGCGGTGCCGCAGCGCCATCACCTCAATCTCGGCGGGATCGTCCACGGCGGGTTCCTCGCGACCATCCTCGACGCCACGACCGGCTTCGCGCTGCACAGCACGCTGGCCTCGCAGTCGACGGCGCCGCACGTCGCCGTCGCCTACCAATTCCTGCGCGCCGGGCTGCCGGGCGTGCGAATGCGCTGCGAGGCGCACGTGCTGCGTACGGGCACACGGCTCGGCCACGTCCGCGCGGAGCTCGCCGACGAGAACGGGCGCCAGCTCGCGACGGCCGAGACGACGCATGCGGTGCTCATCGTGGAGGGCATGGACCACATGCAGGCCGGTCCCTCGGCGTAGGACGCGGTGTCCCGCGCGGCGCGCGGCGCGGGACGCGGGTACCGTCGAACGACCATGCGCGGCGCCACTGCCAGGTGCGGCGCGATCCTCTCCTGCTCGCGCTCCTGCTGACCCGGTGCGCAGGCGCCCGCGCCGCCCTTCGGCGGGCAGATCATCTACTCCACGGTCACCGTGCAGCCGTCGGAGTTCAAGACGTGGACCGTGACGTGCCCCAAGGGGGTACGTGCAGGTCGGGCAGTGGGTCGGCCCGCGTCCGGCGCAGGTCAATGCCTGGTTCGCGTCGGCGCCGAGCGGCGTGCGGACCGTGGTGTTCGGCGCGTCGTCGAGGTCCACCGTCGCAACGCAGATCACGGTGGCCGTCACGTCCTGCACCATTCCGTAGATTCCTCGGGCCATGCGCCCGTTCGCCCTCACCCTCGTGGTGCTCGGCCTCGCCCTGGCCGCCGCGGCGCCCGCGAGCGCCGCCCGCTGGCAGCCCGACGTCGCCGCCGCGCGTGCGTACGCGCTGCAGCGCCCGGGCGTCGAGTCGTTCGCCGTGCGCGACGGCACGCGCGCGTGGGGCTATCAGCCGCGCCGCGTCGTCCGGACCGCGAGCCTCGTCAAGACGATGCTGCTGCTCGCCTACCTGCGGCGGGAGGACGTGCGGTTCCGGCCGCTCGGCGCCGACCAGAAGGCCCTGCTCGACCCGACGATCCGCAGGTCCGACAACTGGACGGCCACGCGCGCACGGAACATCGTCGGCGACGACGGGCTGCGGCGCGTCGCGCACGCGGCCGGGATGCACAGCTTCCGGCCCGCGCCGATCTGGGGCGGCAGCAGCACCACCGCGCGGGACCAGGCGGTGCTCTTCCAGCGCGTCGAGGAGCTGCTGCCGCCGCGCCACCGCGCGTACGGGATGCAGCTGCTGCGCACGATCGTCCCGTCCCAGCGGTGGGGTGTCGCCCGGGTGGTGCCTGACGGCTGGCGGATCTACTTCAAGGGCGGCTGGGGCTCGGGCACCGGCGCCGTCGACCACCAGGCCGCGCTGCTCGTGCGCGGCGACCGGCGGGTCGCGCTCGCGATCACGACGACGGCCAATCCCAGCCACAAGGAGGGCAAGGTCAGCCTCCGCGGGATCGCGGCGCGTCTCCTGCGCGGCCTGCGGTGATCAGCGCGCGGTCAGGCGCACGGCCGGGCGCGCGGCGTCCCCGACGTAGGCCGAGACCTGGACCTGCTTCCCGCGCGCGGCGCGGCGCGTGAGCCTCACGCGGACGGTCGCGGTCCTGCCCGGGGCGAGCCGGACACGCGCGACGCCGAGCCGGCGGCCGCCCTGCCGGACGACGACGCGGATCCGGCACGCGTTCATCCGACGCGTCGCGCAGCGCACCCAGACGCGCAGTGAGCGGCGGTCGGCGGCCAGACGCGGCGCCCCGAAGCGGGCCGCGGCGACGGCGCCCTCGCCGAGCACCGCGCTCTGCGGCGTCTCCACCTTCGTGCCGGCGGACGACGGCGTCCCGAACGAGGTCGGCCGCTCGGCGCCGCCTCCACCTGCCGGCGGGTCGGGCTGCTCGCGGACCGGCGGGGTCACGGCGTCGTAGCCGAGCGCGGCCCAGATGAGGTTCGCGTAGACGCCATGCCCGGCGGCCGAGGGATGTGGATCCCCGGCCTGGCAGGCCAGCAGGTACGTGCAGATCGCGGCGTCCTGATCGTCGGGCGGCGCGTTGAAGACGGGATGCGGATCCACGAACACGGCGCCGGCGCCGTTGGCGGCGGTCCGCAGGCGCTGGTTGAACGCGGCGTGGGTGACGTACCGCGCGGCCTGGCCGGGCTCGCCCAGGCTCTGCGGGTCTCCGTAGCCCGTGACGACGAGGTCCGCCGCGGGCGCGGCAGCGCGCAGCGCGGTGACGATCTGGCCGACCCGCGCCTGCATGGCCCCGAGGTCGTCGCCGGCGAGGAGGTCGTTGCCGCCCGCGGTGACGACGATCGGGCTGACCTCGCCGGGGTGCGCGGCGAGGAACGCCAGCGCGGCGTCGAGCTGGCTGCCGCTGTGGGGGTCGTACTGGTCGTTGCCCTGGCACGCCGACGCGGCGGGGCCGATGAGCGCCGTGGTCGTCGTCTCCGGGCAGCTGAAGTTCACGGCGGTGTGGCCGGGGCGCACCGGCTGCAGCCGCTGCTCGAGCACGTCGACGAAGCTCGTGAACCGCGCGCCGGAGCCGGGCGTGCCGTTGACCACGCCGTAGGGCACGGAGTCGCCGATCGCCAGCGTGTACCGTGCCGGCCCCGCGTTCGCGGCGGGGGCGCAGAGCAGCGTGGCGACCAGGGCGCAGAGCAGCGCGAACACTGCGGGGTGTCGTCCGTGGCGGCGCATCATTCCGGGTAGTCGGTGCATCCGGCGCGGACTGCAGTCCGTGCCGGCAGGCGGGCCTATTCACCCGCCGCGGCGGCGGGGGCAGGTTCCGCGGGTGCGGGCTCGGGGGGCGCGGGGTTGCCGTAGCGGGT
>JBPPNC010000025.1:0-28110 GCA_051306365.1 Solirubrobacteraceae bacterium | reverse complement strand
GGGTACGTCATCGTGCAGGCGCCAGAGCACGTCATCGACAACAAGCGCGCGCTGGCGAAGGCCGGGGACGACCCCAAGAAGCAGCGCAGGGTCCAGCGCAAGAAGCCGCAGGAGGGCGCGGTGAGCTGGAACGAGGAGACCTTCGAGCGGCTGAAGCACGCCAAGCCCGAAGCGCTGGTGTCCCGCATGCGGGTGGACCACGCGATGATCCTCAACGTCGTCAACCAGCCCGCGGACCCCATCTCCACGATGCGGGCGCTCATGGAGGACAACCACGAGGACGAACGCGGCCGCCGGCGGCTGACCGAGCAGGCCGAGACGCTCGGCAACGAGCTCGTCGAGGCCGGCGTCCTCGAGTGGCTGCCCGAGCCCGACGAGCACGGGCGCACGCTGCAGCTCGCGCCGCACCTCCAGGACGACTTCGCGCTGAACCAGCCGCTGGCATCGTTCGCGCTGGTCGCCTTCGAGCTCATCGACCCGGAGTCCGAGACGTACGCTCTCGACGTCCTATCAGTGGTGGAGGCGATCCTCGACGACCCGTTCCCGGTCCTGTCCGCGCAGGCGCACAAGGAGCGCGGCGAGGCGGTGGCCGAGATGAAGGCCGAGGGGATCGAGTACGACGAGCGGATGGAGCTGCTCGAGCAGGTCACCCACCCGCGCCCGCTGGCCGAGCCGCTCGAGGACGCGCTGCGCATCTATCGCGAGACCCATCCCTGGGTGCGGGAGACCGACCTGTCTCCGAAGTCGGTGGTCCGCGACATGTACGAGCACGGCCGCACGTTCACGGAGTTCGTGTCGTTCTACGGCCTCGCGCGCTCGGAGGGCCTCGTCCTGCGCTACCTCAGCGACGCGTACAGGGCGCTGCGCCAGACCGTGCCCGAGCAGGTGAAGACCGACGAGCTCGACGACATCATCGACTGGCTCGGTGAGACCGTCCGCCAGACGGACTCGAGTCTGCTCGACGAGTGGGAGGCGCTCACCGATCCGGAGTCCGTGGCGCGTGCCGCAGCAGCGGCCGCCGCCGGGGAGCCGCCTGCGCCACAGCGGCCGATCACGGCCAACGCCCGCGTGTTCCGCATGATGGTGCGCAACGCGATGTTCCAGAAGGTGCAGCTCGCGGCGCGCGACCGGTTCGATCAACTCGCGGACGTCGAGGCCGCTGCGGCCGCACTGGCCGATCCGCCCCTCCGGGTCTCCATGACCGCGACGGCGTGGGAGGAGGCACTCGGCGCGTACTGGGACGAACACGAGTCGATGGACGACGGGCCCGCGGCGCGTGCCCCGGAGCTGCTGATCGTCGAGCCCTCGCCTGCGGGCAGCGGAGCGCGGACCTGGCGGGTGCGGCAGATCATCCACGACCCGGAGGGCCACCACGACTGGGCGATCGAGGCCATCGTGGATCTCGACGCCTCCGATGGTGCAGGCGAGCCCGTCATCCGGACCGAGTCGTTCGGGTCAGCCGGCTGACGTCGCCGGCGAGACCACCGTGAGGAAGACCGCCACCCAGTCCTCGAGGTGGCGTGACTCCAGGAACCGCTCGCGCACGCGCTCGCGCGCGGCGGCGCCGAGCCGGGCCCGTTGCGCGCCGTCGTACAGGAGGAGTGACAGCTTGCGCCCGTAGTCCTCGAGGTCGTCCGGGTTGTCGAGGAGCACCCCGTTGACACCGTCGATGATCTGGTCCTGGATCCCGCCGACGCGGGATGCCAGCACCGCGCGCGCCTTCCACATCCCTTCGGCCACGGTGAGCCCGAAACCCTCGGCCCGGGACTTCTGCACGATGATGTCCGCTCGCCGCTGCAGCGCGTTGACGATCGCCGCGTTCTCCTGCGGATCGTCCATGGGCAGGCTCGCAAGGTGGATGCGGCTGCGCTCCAGCGGCGGCAGCGCGCGCCAGCGCTCCGTGACGTCGTGCAGGACGCCGGCGCCTTCGGGGTCGTCGGCCACAGCGGTGACGTCTGGCCCCGCGACGATGAGGTGGGCGCGCCGAGATGCGGCAGCGCTTGGGCGAACCCGGTGACGACGCCGAGGGGGTCCTTGAGGCCGTCCCACCGCGACACCTGGGCCACGAGTGGGGCGTCCGCGGGTGTCGGCGCCTCCTCGACCATCAGCGCGCGGCGCTCGACCCGTCCGGGCGTGCGGTCACGCCGCAGGAACGCTGCGTTGTCGTCCGCACCGTTGGCGAGGAGGCCGGTCGACTGCAGGATGGCCGTGACCGTCTCCGGCTCCATCGGCTGGTTCTTCGGAGACAGCGCATCGATCGACGGCGCGATGACGTGGCAGCGCTGGGGATCCAGCCCGGGCCAGATGAACTGCCTGCGCGAGAAGACCCAGGCCCGGGCGTGCTCGCCGTACGGCCGGAGAAAGGCCTGTGCCTGCTCGACGTGGGCGTTCGGGGTGTCGGCCCCGATGTGCAGGCGCCAGATCACCAGCGCGCCGCTGGCTGCGAGCGCGGGGGCCAGCCCCGCCGTCTGCGGGTCGTGCAGGAGGACGACGTCGCGCGGACGGACGCGCTCGATGAGCCCGGCGGCGTTCTCCGCGCTGACCTCCTCGTAGATGTCCCGCTCGCGTTCCCCGAGCGGGCCGTCGTCGCCGGGAAAGCCGTGCAGCCGGTTGTGGAGCCGCTTGGTGACGGCGAGGAACTCGGGCGGGCAGTCGATGGTGACCCACCGGGCATCCACCCCGCTGCCGCGCGCGTAGCCGAGGAGCGTCCCGAGCATCTCGGCGACCCCTCCCCCGCGTGCGGTGGAGTTGACGCACCACAGAACGCGGTCGTGCAGCAGCAGCCGCGCCTTGGCAGCCGTGTCAAGCAGCTCGGCGTACTGGCCCGCCGAGAGGAACGGTTCGAAGCGCTCAACCGCGAGCGGCGGCACGGCCAGGTCGTCGAGCACCGTGACAGACATGCCTTGGACGGTACGACTCCGGGGCCGCGGGAGTGACCGCATCCGCCACGGGATCCGCGTCGTACTTCCCCGCAGTCGAAGACGACCGCGCGGACCTCGGCATCGCTCCTACTCCTGACCGGATTCCCGCTGCGCGGCCTCCTGCTCCAGGCGGCCGCGCAGCGTCTGCGGCAGTCGGACGGACGTCTGGGCGTCGTAGTCGAAGCCCACGAGCCAGCCGTACCCCTCGGCTGCCACGCGGTCCTCGACCCGCATCGTGAAGTCGACGCGGAACGCCGAGCGGCGCACCTACCCCACCGCGCACGCGACGGCGACCTCCTCGTCGAAGTAGACGGGTGATCGGTAGGTGATGTGGCATTCGGCGAAGATGAGGCCGAACGTGTCCGCCTCGGGATGTGACGGATCGTGCTCGGGTGCGAGCACGCGCAGAAACGCGATCCTCGCGGTCTCGAAGTACCGCAGGAACACGACGTTGTTGAGGTGCCGCATGGCGTCGAGATCGCCGAAGCGGACGCGCTCGCGATGGATGAACGGCATCGCGCCATTCTTCCAAGTCCGGCGGCGGCGGTAACGGTTGTCCTGCTCCGGAGTAGGATCGCTCCGACGCGCCATATGAGCACGGAGCACGACGCCATCCTGCAGGACCAGCGCTTCGGCCCCTACTTGGTCGAATGCGTGCTCGGCCGTGGGGGCATGGGCGTGGTCTATCAGGGCCGCCACGTGCACCTCGACCGGCCCGCCGCCATCAAGGTTCTCGGTGACTGGTGGCGAGGTGACGAGGAGGCCCGCGAGCGCTTCCTGCGCGAGTCTCGGCTGGCCGCGCGCCTGCAGCATCCCAACATCGTGGCGATCTATGACGCCGGGGAGCTCGACGGCCGGTTGTACGTCGCGATGCAGCTCGTGCGCGGCGGCGACCTGCACCAGTTGCTGGACAACGGGCCGCTGGCGCCCGCCCGGGCGCTGTCGATCATCGAGCAGCTCGCCTCGGCGCTCGATACAGCCCACGATGCCGGGCTCGTGCACCGCGACGTCAAGCCGGGCAACGTCCTGCTCGAGGGCGACCGCGCGGTGCTCTCCGACTTCGGGCTCATCAAGCCGCTGCACGCCCAGGGACCGGAGATCACCCGCGTGGGCGAGTTCATGGGCACGGTCGAATGGGCGGCGCCCGAGCAGATCGAGCCCGAGCGCTTCGGCCCGCTCAGCCCGCAGACCGATGTCTACGCGCTCGGCGCACTGCTGTATTCCTGCCTGACCGGGGAGCTGCCCTACGACGCCGACAGCGTGTCGCGCATGCTCTTCGCGCACCTGCACGAGCCGCCTCCGCGGCTGGACCGCTGCCGCGACGACGTGTCGCAGGAACTCCAGTCCGTCATCGACCGCGCGATGGCGAAGTCCCCGTCCGAGCGGTTCACCAGCTGCGGTGAGCTGGCGGCTGCCGCACGCGCCGCGCTGGAGGGCGACGGCCAGGTCATCTCTACGCCGGTCGGTCTGCCGCCGCGGCCCAGCGATCACGGCGACCAGCGCGTTCCCGCGCCTGCGCCGCCATCGGCTCACGGCACGCGCGGCAGGCAGGCGGCGCGCTCGCGGCGCCCGCTGGTCCTCGGGGGCGCACTCGCGCTGGTCGTGGCGCTCGCGATCTTCGCGGTCGTGGCGCTGGACGGCGACGACGGCGAGGCGGCGTACGCGGCGAGCTGGCAGACGAGCCGCGACGCGTACGCGGCCGAGCTCGATACCGCGACCGAACAGGCCCAGACGAGCGGCTCGCTCGCGCTCCAGCGGGACTTTGCGATCAAGGTCCGCGATGCCGCGCGGCGGCACGCCGACCGGATGCGCGCCACCGTGCCGCCCGAGGCTCTCGACCAGGAACGGGACACCCTCGTCGCTGCGCTCGTGCTGCTGGCCGACGAGGCATCGAGCGCGCTTGCCGCCTCGCGCTACGGCTCGATCGAACCGGTCCGCCGGTTCTCCGAGCGGCTCCAGCAGGGTCAGGACCCGGCCGAGGCCCAGGTCCAGCGCGTCACCGCGGAGATCGACGCCGAGCTCGGCTGAGCGCGCCGGTCACGCGCCCGCCCAGCCGACCGCGCGCAGGGTGTCGCGCACCACGGCCTCTCCGAGCCCGAACACGAGCGCGGCGACGATGGCGGCGCCGACCGCGGCCACGCGGAGCCCGGGCCGCCGGACCAGCAGCAGCGGCAGCGTCATGCCGGCGCCGAATTGGGCGCCGACGACGAGCAGCGCGGGACGAGCGTTCCAGACCGTGGCCAGTAGCAGGGCTTCACCCATCAGCGCGCCGGCCGGAAGCGCGGCCGCCATCGCGCCCGCGAGATCGTCCCGCCGGCGCCACAGGCAGCCGGCGGCGCCGAAGGCCGCGCCGATGCCCAGCGCGACCACGCCCCATGACGCCCCCACCACGACGGCGTAGCCGAGCACGCCGGGACCGGCCATCCCGACCATCGCCAGGTAGTACGAGGCCGTGCCGACCGCCAGCGCGATGGCCCCGGCGACGGCCGCGATGCTGGCCCGCCGGGCGAGCGCGCCCGCGACGAACGCGGTGACGAGCCACGGCGCACCGAGCGCCCCGACCCAGCCGAGGCCCGGCCGGACGTCACCGATGTGCTGGGCGCCCAGGCCGAGGGCCAGCCCGAGGGCGGCCGCGGCCAGCAGGACGGCCACGAGCGGTTGCTTGTCGGCGTGGCGCGCGAGAACCACGCAGGAAGTATCCCAAGCGAGCCGCGCGGTCAGGCCGGGTCGTCGGGTGACGACGCCGCTGCCACACGGTCGGCCCGCGCGCGCAGCTCCTGGGCGGCTTCGAGCTGCGCCTCGCCCGGGTTGGCCTCCAGCTCGGACTCGGAGACGCGCTTGGGGCCCTTGCCCTCCGAGATGAGCTCGGCGTTGGTCTTCCCGCCGATCGCGTCCTGCAGGGTCTTCTTCCAGTGATCGGACCGGCGGCTGGCGAACCGGGCCTCGGAGCGGGCCTGCTTCTCCGGACGGCGGTCACCGTAGAACCTCTTCGCCCACCACGAGGTGGGTTTGGCCAGGCGGCAGGCGCCGATGAGCGAGATCAGCGGGATGAACAGCCCCACGAGCCCGTGCGTCACCCGTTCCTTGGCGAAGCAGACGAGACTGAACGCCAGCGTCGTCGCGACGGTGAGGATGACGGCCCAGGCGCCCTCCTCGAGGTCCAACGGGTTGATGCCGAGCAGCAGCAGCCCCATGAGGGTCGCGGCGTACAGCGCCGCGTCGATCGAGGCGCGCCCCTGCTTGGCCCAGTACACGTCGCTGAGGTACACCCACAACGCGAACTCGTCGATGGTCAGGCCCATCCCGATGCCGAAGACGACGGCGCAGAGCTCGAACCACGGCGTCTCGTCACGCAACGTGAACGCCACCGTGCCGGCCGCCATCATCATGCAGATGCCCCAGACGAGGTGATGGAGGTGGACTCCGCCGTCGGTCACCACGCTGCCCGGCCACCACGTCGTGCTCCGGCCCAGCCGCGCGCTCGTGCGGATGAACAGGAAGGAGCAGAGGAACGCCACGAGCAGCAGGAAGATGCCCTGACGGCCGTGCTCGGCGATCTGGTCGTTCCAGAAGTCGCCCAGCAGCGCGGCGGTGGTGGTCATGGTTGCGATCATCGGCGTGGCCCGGCCGCAGCTGTAGCGTCGCACGGCAGCCGGTGCTCACCTGCCGGTCGGGGTACTACGATGATGTGACCATGGCGCGCAGCTCCGACCGCCGTAGCGAGGTCCTCAAGGCCTCCCCCCGCATGTTCGAGAACGACGTGCTCGACAAGCTGTCGCGCGTGCACCCGTCGATCCCGGTGATCCTCTTCGTCCCGGCGATCTCGGTCCTGTTCGCGCTGGGGTTCGATCGTCTCGGGCCCGTCGCGCTCGCGTGGGTCGCCGCGGGCTACGTGTTCTGGACCCTGCTGGAGTACTGGCTGCACCGCGTGGTCTTCCACTTCGAGCCCGAGGACGGGCTCGGTGCGCGCCTGCACTGGATCATCCACGGCGTGCACCATGACCACCCGAACGACCCGATGCGGCTCGTGATGCCGCCGTCGGTGAGCGTGCCGCTGGCGCTCATGTTCTACGGCGCGTTCCTCATCGTGCTCGGCAGCGAACGAGCGATGGCGTTCGGCTCCGGCTTCCTCGCCGGGTACCTCGTCTACGACATGACGCACTACTACCTCCATCACCGCGTGGCCACGTCCCGCTTCGGCAAGCGGCTGCGCGAGCACCACATGCGCCACCACTTCCAGGACCACACCCGCGGGTTCGGCGTCAGCAGCCCGGTCTGGGACCGCGTGTTCGGCACCTCGCCGCAGGGCGGCCGCCAGGAACGTCCGGCCAGGCGCGAGGTCGCGCACTAAACCTTCTCCCCTGGCCCGCCGACCACCCAAAGGGTGAACATCGGCGCCTCCCTCAGCGGTCTGTTCGCGCCCCAAACGCGGTTCGACGTGGCGGCCAACGACGTCGCGAACGCGAACACGGGCGGGTACCGCGAGTCCCGCACCGAGCTCGCCGAGGGCGACCCCGGCGTGCAGGTCACGGGGATCACGAAGCCCGGTGGCGCCGCCGGCGCCCCCGCCGATCCCGGGGCGCCGTCAGACGTCTCCCTCGCCGACGAGATGACCGAGATGATCATCGCCCGGCACACATACGGCGCGAACGCCCAGATGCTCCGCAACACGCTGGAGCTCCAGGGCACGCTGTTCGACAAGCGCGTGTAGCGGCGGCTGACGGCCCCGTCGGTCACCCGGGTAAGGTGCGCGGCGCCCGTGACGCCCGACGCCGCCTCCATGAGCCTGCTCGAAGCCCTGCTGCTGGGCTTCGTCGAGGGCCTCACCGAGTTCCTGCCCGTTTCCAGCACGGGCCATCTCACGATCCTGGAATCCGCGCTCGGCTACTCGGTCGACGACCCGGACATCACCGCCTTCACCGCGATCATCCAGGTGGGCGCGGTCTTCGCGACGCTCCTGTACTTCCGCCAGGACTTCCTGCGGATCGGAACCGCGTGGCTGAAGGGCATGAGCGGACGTGGCGAGAGGGCCGACGACTACATGTTCGGCTGGGCGGTCATCATCGGCTCGATCCCGATCGGCATCATCGGCCTGCTGTTCAAGGACACGATCGAGACGACGCTGCGGAGCCTGTGGTTCGTCGGCTGCGCGCTCATCCTGTGGAGCTTCGTCATGTGGTTCGCCGATTCGCGGGCCACGCAGGAGCGTGGCGAGGCCGACGTGACGTGGCGCGACACCCTCATCATCGGCCTCACGCAGTGTCTGGCCCTCATCCCCGGCGTGTCCCGCTCCGGCGCCACCATGAGCGCCGGGCTCCTGCGCGGGCTCGACCGCGTGACGGTCACGCGCCTGTCGTTCTTCCTCTCCATCCCCGCGCTCACGGCCGCCGGGATCCTGCAGACGGTCACGAAGTACGACGACATCTCGGGCGGCGTCGGCTGGCCCGCCACGATCACCGCGACGATCACGAGCTTCGTGGTCGCGTACGTCGTCGTGGCGTGGTTGCTGCGCTACATCGCCAAGCACGACTACTCGATCTTCATCGTCTACAGGATCGCGCTCGGCAGCCTCGTGCTCACGCTCGTGAGCACCGGGGTGCTCGCCGCGACCTGATGGCGCGGATCGCGGTGCGGCTGCAGCCGCGGGCGCGCCGCGACGAGGTGGTCGGCATGCGCGGTGACGCGATCGTCATCCGTGTGACCGCGCCGCCGGTCGACGGCCGGGCGAACGCCGCGCTGTGCGCGTTCGTGGCCAAGCGCGCGGGCGTACCGAAGTCGTCGGTCTCCGTCGTGGTCGGCGCCGGGGCGCGCGACAAGGTGGTCGAGGTGCTCGGCGTCGACGAGGCGACGCTTCGCAGCGCCCTTACTGCTTCGGCTTGACGCGGAACGCACCGCGCATGAAGGGATGAACGCGGCAGAAGTAGGTGTACGTGCCCGACTTCAGTGTCGTCGGCGTGCTCCAGCGGTCCGTGTTCTCCGCGGCCGTGCGCCCCACGGGACCGAAGCCGAGGTTGCCGGAGTCAAACGGCGTGTTCGCGTCGGCGAGCGGATAGGCGATGCCCGTCTCGCGGTTACACGGCGCCTTGCATGCGGTGATCGTGTGCATGACGTTGCGTTTCGCGTCGCGGTTGACGAACGTCAGCCCCTTGCCGGCGGGGACGGTCGGGGGCCGCAGGACGCGCCCGACGTTGTGCAGGTCACCCTGTCCGTAGAGGTACTGGTTGATCTTCACGCTGCCGCGGGCCAGCGAGGCTCCGTCGCGCAGACGCCGCGCGTCGGGGAGGCCGAACGGGCCGCCGCCGTGGTTGCGGTTCTCCTTCAGCGGGCCGTGCGTGACCTTGCCGCGGGTGGGGAACGTGCCGGCGAACGGGTCGGTGCCGCCCGTCCCACCGGGTTCCCAGGCGAGCGGCATGATGCCCATCGACTCATACCACGAGGCGCGCGACGTGTCGTATGTGGCGTGCACGGTCACGACGTCGCCCTTGCGGACCGCGATGCGCCAGTTCTGCGGGGTGGCGGTGAGCGCGACGTCCCAGGAGACGGCCCCGGCGGGTTCGAAGTACTTCGCCTCCGAGCGGAAGAGCGTGACCGTACGCCCGTCGCGGGTGACCTTCAGCTCGGTGTGGAGCCCGCCGGGATGCAGGTGCCCGACGCTGCCGACCAGCACGCCGTCGCGGCCCACGGTCCAGCGGTTGAAGGGGAAGTTCTCGGGCTTGTACCCCGGGACCTCGTCGGGGAACGTGAACTGCTTGTCGCGGCCCCCCTGCCCGCGCACGGCGTCGAACACAGGCCACGCGCGGATCCCGACGACGTCGAGCCATTTCGTCTCCACGGTTCGGATGCCCGCGGCGGCGGGATCGCCCTCCGGGATGAAGTCGACCTCCCACGTGAGATAGACCTCAGCCGCGTTCGGGGTGAGGTTGTGGACCATGTGGTTGAGCACCAATGTGTCCGACGGGTCGCTGCGCCAGCCGTACCCGGGCGGCATGTCGACGACGGACTTCTCCTCCCCCGCAGCGAACTGCGGCTGGAAGTTCTTCAGCCACACCCCGTGGTGCAGGTGGATGACGTCGGTGCGCGTCGGGGTGCCGTCCTCGTAGACGAGGTTCGGCTTGAACGACGTGATCCACCCGGGGACCTTCGGCTTGTGCTTGTTGGGCTCGAAGATGATGTCGTTCTGCCCGGGCGTGACGATGATCGGCCCGAAGCGGAACTTCAGCTTCTGCTCGCCGGCGTGCGCCACGCTCGCAGGCAGCGCCATGAGCGCCACCAGCAGCGCGAATGGGGTGAGCAGTCTCCTCCGCAGCATCCCTACCGCGACGTAGGGTAGCCGCCCCGGCCGGCGCGTGCGGGTTCATCGGGTCGATGCCGGACCTGCACCGTCGCGCCCGGCTGGAGCTGCCACCCGCGAAGCCGTCGCGCATCTGGCGCATGGAGCCGCCCGGTCAGAGGCTCAGCCGGGCACCGAGCGCGGGCTGACGCGGAGACGACGAAATGCTCCACACCGCACCTTGACCCCACCTCACACCGTTCTCACACGCGTGAGGATCACCTTGCCATGCATGCCGCAGGTCGACACCACCAGCCATCACATTCACCGGGCCCTCGGCGAGCACAGCCACGGGGTCGTCAAGCAGGATCGCGAGGCATCGCCGCACGTCTGCCCGGAGTGCCAGATGCCCTTCGTCTTCCCGACCGAAGCCCTCGAGGTCGATGAATGGCACTTCGCCGTGGGCCTGCGCTGCCCCAACTGTGATTGGGAAGGCGCCGGCGTCTACGACGACGAAGCCCTCGAGCGCTTCGACATCGGACTTGACGAGGGGACACGCTCGCTCGTGGGCGCGCTCGACGCGCTGGCCGCCGCCAACGCCCGCGACGAAGCCGATCGCTTCGTCGCCGCGCTGCAGGCCGACGCCATCCTTCCCGAAGACTTCTAGGCGGAGCCCGACGCCAGTTGGGGGGACGTCGTCGCCCCGCCTCGTCCCGGAAGTGGAGCCCCGGGACGATGTGGAGTGCGGCACGACGTGACGCGCGCGCGGCGCTGGCCTCATGGGGGCGGTCAGCGCCGCCGCGTCATGACCGCGACGGGGAGGCCGAGACCGGCCTCCCGTCGGATCGTCGCGATGCGCCGGCCCGGCTGCACCGCGTCGCGGACGTCGCCGAGGAGTTCGCCGAGGGTCGCTTCCGTCGCATCGAGATCGTCGCTGACGAAGGTGACGCCCCACAGCCGGGCGGGCTCACCCGTCGGCTCGACCGGCGCGGCCACCTCGACGAGCGCGGGGCCCGCGACGTAGAAGGCCTGCCGCATGGCGCCGGCGTCGCGGATCCGGCGACGGTCCAGGCCGGCCGCGTCGAACGACGCGACGGTGCGGTCGAGGTCGCCGGTGAAGACGACGACGTGGTCGATCGCCGAGAACGTCCTGCTCGCAGGCGCGTCGGGATCCGCCGGCGACGCCGCGGTCGCGGTGAGGCCATCGAGGTCCGCGTCCCCCGCGAGACCGTCCCAGCCCCAGGCACGGAGGCCCTCCTCCTCCCCGTCGCGCGGTGCAGTGACGTCGAGCAGCACGCCGCCGACGGCGGCGCGGCCCGCGGCATCGAGCGGGACCCCGGCTGCGCGCCACCGATCCGGGTCGGCGGCGAGGTCCAGGGCGGTCAGCGTGGGGCGCGCGGCGGACATGGCGCAGGACGCTACCGCTCAGTAGGGTGCGCGGTATGGCTCGCGCGATGCCCCCTGTCGACGGCGTCGACCACCGGTACATCACCGTCGGCACGCTGCGCATGCATGTCGCGCTCGCCGGCCCGCAGGACGGGCCGCCCCTGGTCCTGCTCCACGGCTGGCCTCAGCATTGGTACCTCTGGCGCAACGTCATCCCGGCGGTCGCCGACCGCTACCGGGTGCTTGCGCCGGACCTCCGAGGCTTCGGCTGGAGCGACGCGCCCCCCGGCGGCTATCGCAAGGAGCGCATGGCCTCCGACGTGCTCGGCCTGCTCGACGCGCTCGGCGTCCAGCGTGCGCAGCTCGTCGGGCACGACTGGGGCGGCTGGATCGGCTTCCTGCTGGCGCTCCGCGCCCCCGAGCGCTTCGAGAAGTACCTCGCGCTGAACATCGCGCCGCCGTTCATGCCTCCGCGGGCCGACCCCGGCGCCGCACTGGCGGCGTTGCGCCTCTGGTATCAGGTCCTGCTGGCCGGACCGCTCGGCGCTCCGCTCATGCGTCACGGCGGCACGGAGATCGTGTGGCGCGCGGCCCTGCGCGATCCGGACGCGATGGACGCGGCGACGCGGGCATCGTTCACCGACGCGTTGCGCGAGCCCGCCCGGGCCCGCGCGTCGCAGCTCGTCTACCGCGAGTTCCTCCTGCGCGAGCTGCTGCCCGCGATGGCGGGCCGGTACCGCAGCACCCGGCTGACGGTCCCCACGTACCTCCTGTTCGGTGAGGCCGACGACGCCATCGATCCCGGACTGCTCAACGGGGCCGAGCCGTTCTGCGACGACCTGACCATCGAGCTCGTTCCCGATGTCGGGCACTTCATCGTCGACGAGCGCCCCGACCTCGTGGTCGAGCGCATCGGCACGTTCCTCGGCTGAGGGCGCCTCAGCGGTTGCGCTTGCGCTGCCTGCGCGCCTGCTTGGCCTTGGCGCGCCGCCTGTCCCGGTCCCGGGCGCGCTGCCTGGTCTTGGCCGGCCCGCCGCCCTCCTCGTCGGAGAGCTGCGGCCGTCTGTCTGCCGGCGCGTTGCGGCGGGCGTCACGCATGATCACGTAGCCGATGCCGCCGATGAGCGCGATCGCGCCGCCGAGGATGAGCAGCTGCCCCGCCGCGCCGAGCCCGTCGTCGTCGCCGTCCTCGTCCGGCGGTGGAGAGGTGTCGACCTCCTCCGGGGGCGGCGACAGCAGCGGGCCGCTGCCGCTCTGGGCATGGCCGGATGGTACGAGCGCCAGGGCCAGGACAGCTGCGGCGCTGAGGAGCAGGACGATGCGGCGAAGGGTCATCGGGCGCGAGAGCGTACCGAGCCGGTCAGCGCTTGTGACGTGCCATGACGGCACATGCGACGGCGAGGCCGAGGTTGAAGACGCTGGCGCCACGCAGCGCCCAGCGCGTGTGAGTGGTCTGCACGCCCGGCGAGTCCGCCCACAGGACGTCCGTGCCGATCTCGGTGCCCCGCAGCCACGCCACCGCCAGCCAGTCCTCCGGGCGGCCGCGCACTGCGGCGACGGCGTGCGCGGCGGCGAACGTGAGCCAGATCGGCCCGGCGCGGCGGAACAGGGCCTCGGCGTCCGGTGAGGGCGGCTCGTGCCCGATCACTTTCAGCGTCGTGGCCGGCGCGAGCAGGGCACCGGCGCCCAGCGCGAGATCGAAGGCGATCATGCCCGCGTTGACCAGTCGCAGCGTCTCCTCGGAGGTCACACCGCGACCTTACCTGCGAGCTCTAGACTGTGGCGCCTCATGCCGCCAAAGCAGCGACAGGTCCGGATGGAGCAGAAGGGCGCCCTCGCCGCCATGCAGGCGATGGAGACGCGTTCCGACGAGGAGCTCGAAGCCGAGACGAAGCACAAGGCCGCCGCGCAGGCGATCCTCGGCGCCCGCGCGTCCGAACGCTACGACGCGAAAGCGGCCCGGATCCACTTCCAGAAGGCCATCGCCGCTGCCCGGCCCCAGGAGCGCATGCAACTGCGCCGCATGGCCGACGCGTCGCTGGCGCTCGCCGAGCGCCGGGCCGGCGACCTGAAGGTCGCGGTCGAGAAGCTCGGGCAGGAGGCGCCGTCGAATCGCCAGCTGTTCCTGCTGCGGCTCACGGGGATCCTCGTTCCGCCGCCCGGCTCGAGCATGCTGCTGCGCGCCCGCGGCATCCTGATCATGATCCTGATCGTCGTGGTGCTCCTGGCGCTGGGCTTCCTGCTCGCCACACTGGTCACGCTTCCGTTCGGCGGGGCGAGCGTCCCATGGCGGGTGTTCATCGGAATCCTCCTGCTCGCCGCCGCCTTCGGCGTGCTGTACGTCGTCGGGCGACGGCGCCAGGCGAAGGCGCGCGCCGCCCGGGCGGGCTGACGGTCTACTGCTGCGCGAGCGTGACCCGCTCCATGATCACGGGCTCCTCGGGCATGTCCGTGCGGCGGTCGGTGTCGACGCTCTCGATGGCGCCGATCACGTCGTCACCGACGGTCACATGGCCGACGAGCGCGTAGTCCGGGGGCAGGCCGACGTCGTTGCCGGTCACCACGAAGAACTGGCTGCCCGACGTGCCGGCGGCCTCCATTCCGGCCTTCGCCATGGCGACGACGCCGCGCACGTACCGCAGGTCCTCCGGCGGGGCCTCCTCGACCTTGTAGCCGGGGCCGCCCATGCCCGTGCCGTCCGGGCAGCCGCCCTGGATGACGAAGCCGGGGACGATGCGATGGAACGTCAGACCGTCATAGAAGCCCTGGGTGACCAGCGAGGCGAACGACGAGGCCGTGATCGGCGCCCGCTCGGCGTCGAGCGTGATCTCGAACGTGCCGTGGCTCGTCTGCACGGTGACGACGTGCGTGCCGGGCTCGAGGGGCTCGCTGGGGGGCTCGGGTGCAGAGGTGCTCATGGCCCGCGAGGCTACCCCGTTCCTGCGTCCCGCCCGCGGGGTGACCGATGACCCCGGGTGTACTGAGCCCCGCCGTCGCGGCCTACGACCACGTCCTGCTCGACCTCGACGGCTGTGTCTGGGTCGGCGACGAGCCGACGCCCCGCGCCGCCGAGGCGCTGGCCGCCCTGCGGGCCGCTGGGCGCGGGATCGCCTTCGTCACGAACGATGGGCGCCACAGCGGCGAGGAGTTCGTCCGCAAGCTGTGGCGGCTCGGGATGCAGGCATCGGCCGAAGAGGTCGTCACCGTCGGCGGCGCCCTGCAATTCCTCCTGGCCGAGCGGTACGGCGCGCAGCGCGCGCCGGCCGTCGTCGTCGGCTCGGAGAGCATTCATCGCCACGTGGAGGCGGCGGGCATGCGGATCGTCAACGGCACGGACTTCGTGTCGCGCGCGACGGTGGCGATCGTCTCCGGCCACGAGCACTTCGATTTCGCCGAGCTGCGCGACGCGACCACCGCGGTCCTGCGTGGCGCGACGCTCATCGCCACGTCCCGCGACCCCACCTACCCGACAGCCGACGGGCTCTGGCCCGGGACCGGCGCACTCGTCGCCGCCGTGGAGACCGCAACGGGGCAGCAGGCGCACATGATCGGCAAGCCCGAGGCGGGACTCGTCCACGCCGCGCTCGACCGTCTGGGTCCCGGCCGCGCGCTCTTCGTCGGCGACCGGCTGGACACCGACCTCGCCGCCGCGCGCAACGCGGGGATCGACGGCGCGGTGGTCCTCACGGGCTCCACCACCCGTGAGGAGGCGGAGGCGGCAGAGCCATCTCCGGTGGCGATCGCGCCGACGTTGGCGGATCTCGTACTCGGGACCTCCCCTTCATCGGGCAGGGCGGCGGCCGATTACGGATAGCGACCCCAGTTCTCACCCCACACGCATCCGGAGGTCCCACCGTGTCGCTGCCTGGCATCCGCCGGCTGCCCGTCGGTCTGAAGTTCGCAGTCGCAGCCCTCATCGTCGTCGTCACGCTCTTCCTGCTCGGCCTGTTCGCCGTGCGCGGCGTCGAGGACACCAAGGTTGCCGGGACGGGCAGCCAGGCGGAGATGGCGGAGGCTGAAGCCTCCTTCGAGGAGTACCGCTCGGTCTCGACGGCGCGCGACACCGCTGTGCGGGCCGCGCTCGCCCGCGGTCCCGAGCGCGCCGAACTGCAGCAGGACGTCGCCGACCAGGTCAAGGAGAAGACGGCGTATTTCGCTGAGCTGCGTGAGGAGATCGTCGGCTCCGGCACGAACACCGAGGCGAGCGCCGAGGCGGACAACGCCAAGAATCTCGAGGCCGCGTTCACCGGGTTCGGCGCCGCCGCCACGCAGGTGGCGAAGGCCGCCGACACGCCGCAGTTCATCGCGGCCGCGCAGAAGATGACCGCGGCCTTCGCCGCGTACAGCAAGGCGAACGAGAACCTCACAGACGTCCACTTCTCCGAGGGCCGGACGTCGGTCGACCACGCCGAGGATGTCGGCGCCACCGCCAAGCGCGACGTGCTGATCGTCGCGATCGTGGGCGGTCTCGCCGCGATCATCGTGCTCGGCCTGCTCAGCCGGAGCATCGTCGGCCGCGTCAAGCGCTACAGCCGCTTTGCCGACCGCGTCGCCCAGCGCGATCTCGACGAGCGCCTCGAGACCAAGGGCCGCGACGAGCTCGACGACCTCGCGGCGTCGCTGAACAGCATGGTCGACGGGCTCGGCGAGGTCGCCGGCGCCGCGGGCCGCGTCGCCGCGGGCGACCTCACCGTCGCCCTGAAGCCGCGCAGCGAGCGTGACGGGCTCGCCGTCTCCTTCGGCGGCATGGTCACCAGCCTGCGTGAGATCGTCTCCGAGGTCCGCGGGTCCAGCACGCAGCTGGCGAACGCCTCGCGCGACATGGCCGAGGTGTCCGAGGACGCCGGCCGGGCGGTCGCCGAGATCGCCAGCGCGATCGACACGGTCGCCACGGGCGCCGAGCGCCAGGTCCAGGTCGTCGGCGGCGCCACCCGCTCGACGAGCGAGGTGGTGAGCAGGTCGCGGACCGGTGCGGAGGACGCGCGGGCAACGACGGACGCCGTGGACGAGGCCCGCGCGGTCGCCGCCCAGGGCACCGGTGCGGTCGACGAGGTCACCGCCGCGATGGCCGCCGTGCGCGACAACTCCACTCGTGCGACCGGTGCGATCCGTGAGCTCGGCGCGAAGTCCGAGCGCATCGGCGGCATCGTCGAGACCATCACCGGTATCGCCGAGCAGACCAACCTGCTGGCGCTCAACGCGGCCATCGAGGCGGCGCGCGCCGGCGAGCAGGGCTGCGGGTTCGCGGTCGTCGCTGACGAGGTCCGCAAGCTTGCCGAGGAGTCCCAGAGCGCGGCGGCGTCGATCGCCGAGCTCATCTCCGAGATCCAGGCCGAGACGGGCCGCGCTGTCGAGGTCGTCGAACAGGGCGCCCAGCGCACCGAGGACGGCGCCGCGACCGTCGACAAGGCGCGTGACGCGTTCGTCCAGATCGAGTCTGCCGTGGCCACCGTCGGCGACCGGATCGCCGCGATCGCCGAGGCCATCGCCGCCGTCGACCGGCAGGCGTCGCAGGTCGAGGCCGACATGGGCGAGGTCGCATCGGTCGCCGAGGAGTCCTCGGCGTCCACGCAGCAGGTCGCGGCGTCCGCGCAGCAGACCAGCACCTCGACCCGGCAGATCACGTCCGCGGCGGGCGAGCTGTCCGCCACGGCGGCACGCCTCGAAGAGCTCATCGACCGCTTCACGCTCGAGAGCGACGACCTCACGGCCCAGGCCCCCGCCGCGTCCTGAGTCGTGCCCCCACGCGCCCGGATCACCTGCGGGCGCGTGCACTAGCATCGGGCCGGTGCTGGACCGGCCGGTCGTGCTGCTCGTCAACCCCGCGGCGGGCGGAGGACGCGCGCGCAGGGCGCTTCCCGGCGTCGAGGCGGCGCTCCGCGGCCAGGGTGTGGCGCTGCGCTCCGAGGCCACGCGGTCGCTCGACCACGCGCGTCAGCTCGCAGTGGCTGCCGCAGACGCGGGCGACGCCGTCGTGACGCTCTCGGGCGACGGCCTCGTCGGCTGCGTGGCCGGTGTGCTCCGCGGCCGCGAGGACGCACTGCTGGGGGTGCTCCCGGGAGGCCGGGGCAACGACTTCGTGCGGGTGCTGGGCCTCCCCCGCGACCCGGTCGAGGCGGCGGCGCTGCTGCCGCGCTGCGAGGCGCGGCGCCTCGACGTCGGCGACGTCGACGGTGCGACCTTCATCGGCGTCGCGTCACTCGGGTTCGACAGCGACGCGAACCGCATCGCGAACGCCGCGCCCTCGTTCCTCGGTCCGCTGGCCTACGTCTACGGGGCGCTACGCGGACTGGCGGCCTACCGTCCTGCGACGTTCACGCTCACCCTCGACGACGGTGAGGTCCTCGCGCGGAGCGCCTTCACGGTCGCGGCTGCGAACAGCAGGGCCTACGGCGGTGGCATGTTCATCGCGCCCGGCGCCCAGCTGGACGACGGGCTGCTCGACCTCGTGATCGTCGGCGACATGACCCGCCGCCACTTCGTCGGCAACCTCCCGAAGGTCTTCAAGGGCACGCACGTCGCCGAGCCCGAGGTCGAGGTCCGTCGCACCCGGTCCGTGCAGATCCGCACGGACCGCCCGTTCGACGTGTACGCGGATGGCGACCCGATCGGCGCGACGCCCGTCACCATCTCATGCGTGCCCCGGGCCGTCCCCGTCCTCTGCCCGCCGACCGCATGATCGGACCGAAGCTCGCCACCGCGCGTGCCGCCGGCGCGCTGTCTCGCCGCGCCGGGCGCGGCGGCACGTCGCTCCCCGGCAAGGTGCTGCTGCGCCTCGAACCGGAGGCCATCGCGACGCTGTCGGCGCGACTGCCGCACGGCAGCGTCGCGATCTCCGCGACGAACGGCAAGACGACGACCGCCGCGATCGTCGCCGCCATCCTCGCGCGGGCCGAGGGCCCGGTCGTGCACAACGTGCAGGGCGCGAACATGGCGGGCGGCGTTGCGAGCGCCTTGCTCGACGCGTCCCACGGGAAGCGGATCGACGGTGAGATCGGTCTCTTCGAGGTCGACGAGTTCTGGCTCGACCGCGTGGCGCCGCAGCTCCAGCCGCGCGCGCTGCTGCTCGGCAACCTGTTCCGCGATCAGCTCGATCGCTACGGCGAGCTGGAGACCATCGCCGACCGCTGGGCCGCCGTCCTCGACCGGCTGCCCGGCACGCGGCTGGTGCTGAACGCCGACGACCCGCTGGTCGCCGACCTCGGGCTGGGACGCGAGGAACCGCTGTACTTCGGCATCGACGACGACAACGTCGCGCTGGCGCACCTCCCCCATGCGTCGGACTCCAAGCACTGCCGGCGCTGCGGAACGCCGCTCGCGTACGACGCGGTCTACGTCGGGCATCTCGGGCGTTGGCACTGCCCGCGCGGGGACTCCGCCCGTCCGAGTCCCGCCGTCACCGCCGCGAACATCCGCCTGGAGGGAACCCGCGGCGCGCAGCTGCTCCTGCGGACGCCGGACGGTGACGCCGAGGTGCGACTCGGTCTCCCGGGGCTCTACAACGTCTACAACGCGGTCGGGGCCGCCGCGCTGGCGCTGGCGCTGGGCATCGGGCTCGACGACATCGTGGCGGGCCTGGAGGAGGTCCGTGCCGCGTTCGGCCGGGCCGAGACGGTGCGGATCGACGGTCGTGACCTGGCGATCCTGCTCGTCAAGAACCCGACCGGCGCGAACGAGGTGCTGCGCACACTCGCGCTCGAGCCCGGAGAGATCGACCTGCTCGCCGTCCTCAACGACAACGTCGCCGACGGCCGTGACGTGTCGTGGATCTGGGATGCCGATCTCGAGCTGCTGGCCGGCAGCGTGCGGCGCGTGGTGTGCAGCGGCACGCGTGCGCCCGAGCTGGCGCTGCGACTGAAGTACGCGGGGATCGAGCCGGAGCGGATCGAGGTCATCGACGACCTCGAGGCCGGGCTCGACGCCGCCCTCGACGGGGCCGGCGACCGCCTCTACGCGATGCCGACCTACACCGCCATGCTGGCGCTGCGCGAACTGCTCGCCCGGCGCGGATCGACCGCGGGGATGTTCACGTGAACGAGGAGATCGTCTTCCACGACCTCGAGTGCGGCGCCTACCGCGCGGACCTGGAGCTGTGGCGGGAGCTGGCCGACGAGTACGGCGACCCGGTCGTCGACCTCGGTGCCGGCACAGGACGTGTGAGCCTCGATCTCGCCGCGGCCGGCCACGAAGTGATCGCCGTGGACATCGACGGCGTGCTCCTCGCCGAGCTGTCCCGGCGCGCCGAGCTGCTTCCCGTCCGGACCGTCACGGCGGACGTGCGCGAGGTGCGACTCGACACGGAGGTGCCGCTCGTCGTGGTGCCCATGCAGACTGTGCAGCTCCTCGGCGGGAAGGCGGGCCGTGACGCGCTGTTCGCCGCCATGCGCGCGTGCCTCGCGCCCGGCGGGGTCTTCGCCGCCGCGATCGCCGAGGACGTCGAGCCGTACTCCGCCGACGAGATGGTGGCCTACGAGACCGTCGAGCACCGTGGCGTGCGCTACGAGAGCGACCCGTTCGCCATCGAGGAGGTCGGGGACGCCTACATCCTCCATCACGCGCGGGTGGTCCAGGAGCCCAACGGCCGACGCCGGGCCGCGCACCGCCAGACCCGCCTGGACCGCCTGGACGCCGACACGCTCGAACGCGAGGGCGCCGAGCATGGGTTCAGCGTCCTACCGCGGCGGTTCGTCGACCAGACCGACGAGCATGTCGGCTCCGCGGTGGTGATGCTCGGTGCCTGATCCCGTCCTGCGCATCTGCTCGCTGTATCCGGACGTCATGAACATCTACGCCGACCGGGGCAACCTCCTGGTCCTCGAGCGCCGTTCGGCCTGGCGGGGCATCGAGGTGCAGATCACCCCGGCGGGCTTCGGCGACCGGGTCGACCCCGATGCCCACGATCTCTTCTATCTCGGAGGCGGCCAGGACCGAGACCAGGTGCTGTGCGCCCGCGATCTCGTTGAGACCAAACGCGACGCCCTGCGCGCCGCGGCGGAACGCGGCGCGCTGGTCCTCGGGATCTGCGGGGGATTCCAGCTCCTGGGACACGTCTACGAGCTCGGCGATGAGGAGATCCCGGGCCTCGGGCTGGTGGACCTGCGGACCGTGCGGTCGGACGGGCCACGGCTGATAGGCAACGTCGCGATCGAGGTCGAACTCGACGCCGGGGAGCGACACGTCCTCGCCGGGTTTGAGAACCACGGCGGGCGTACCCATCTGGGTACCGGCGAGCACGCGCTCGGGAAGGTCCTGCGCGGGCACGGCAACGACGGGCGGTCCGGCGAGGAGGGCGTGCGACGCGACGGCGTGATCGGGACGTACCTCCACGGCCCGCTGCTGCCGAAGAACACGTGGTTCGCCGACTGGCTCATCGGGCGGGCAACCGGCGCGGAACTGGCCCCGCTCGACGACCGGTTCGAGGCTGCCGCGCACGCATCGGCGCGGGGCGCAGCGGGCGTCCCGGCGTCCGGTCGGGCGAACTAGACTCCGCCCCTTCGCCGGGCGCCACCCCTCCGGCGACCGTCTCGTGACTCCCGCCGACACCGCCCAGCCTGTGGGGCCACAGCCCTCCGCCTCCGCGGAGCCGCTCGAGTTCCGGGCTGCCACCAAGCGGTACCCCGGCAGCGCAGCGTCCGCGGTCGACGCCCTCTCGCTCGCGGTGCCGGCGGGTGAGATCTGCGTGCTCGTCGGCCCGTCCGGCTGCGGCAAGACGACGGCGATGCGGATGGTCAACCGCATGATCGAGATCACCGACGGCGACATCCTGCTCGGCGGCCGCTCGGTGCGTGACCGTCAAGAGGCCGAGCTGCGCCGTCACGTCGGATACGTCATCCAGCAGATCGGCCTCTTCCCCCACCGGACGATCGCGGAGAACGTCGCGACCGTGCCGCGGCTGCTCGGATGGGACCGCGCGCGGGTCGCCGCGCGGGTCGACGAGCTTCTGGAGCTGACGGGTCTCGGGACGGAGATCGGCGGGCGGTATCCGGCCCAGCTCTCCGGCGGCCAGCGCCAGCGGGTGGGGGTCGCACGCGCGCTGGCGGTCGACCCGCCGCTCATGCTCATGGACGAGCCGTTCGGGGCGATCGACCCCATCAATCGCGACCGTCTGCAGAATGAGTTCCTGCGGCTTCAAGCCCGACTGCGCAAGACGATCGTCTTCGTCACGCACGACATCGACGAGGCGATCAAGATGGGCGACAGGATCGCCGTGATGCGGGAGGGCGGGCGACTCGCGCAGTACGCCACGCCGGCCGAGCTCCTTGCGCACCCGGCAGACGACTTCGTCCGCGAGTTCGTCGGCGCCGACCGCGCGCTCAAGCGCCTCGCGCTGCAGCGGGTGCGCGACGTCGCCCTGCACCGTGCGCCGCTCATCCGTGAGGACGGCACGCCCGTTCTCACGTCCGATGATCCGGACGTCGCCTACGACCTCGTCGTCGACGCGGCCGGTCGCCCGCTGCGCTGGGGCACGGACGGTGCCGTGCACTGCGTCGAGGAGGACGACACGCTGCGTGATGCGCTGTCCGGTCTCCTGCAGAGCGACGTGCAGTACGGGGCGGTCGTCGACTCCTCCGGTGCCGTCACCGGCGTCATCTCGATCGACCTCATCCACGACGTCGTCCAGCGCGAGGAGCCGGTATGACGACGCCCGGGTCCGCCCAGTACGAGGGGTTCTTCCGCGACCGGTCGGCGACCGACGCGGACTGCGTATCGAACAACGGCGTGTGCCCGGACTGGATCGCCGACAACCTCGACCGCTACGTCGACCCGTTCCTCGAGCACGTCTGGCTCGTCGTGGCGTCGGTCGCGTGCGGCCTGCTCGTCGCGTTCCCGCTCGCCGTGCTCGCCTACCGGCGCCGCTGGCTCATCGCGCCGATCGCGAACGTCACGGGGATCCTCTACACGATCCCGAGCGTCGCAGCGTTCTTTCTCCTGCTCCCGATCACGGGCCGGGGTGCGCTCACGGCGATCGTCGCGCTCACCGCGTACACGCTGCTCATCCTCTTCCGCAACGTGCTCGAAGGGCTCGACGCGGTCCCCGACGAGGCACGCGACGCCGGGCGCGGCATGGGCCTGACCCCGCGGCAGCTCCTCTGGAGCGTCGAGGTGCCGCTCGCGCTGCCGGCGATCATGGCCGGCCTGCGCATCGCGACGACCACCACCGTGGGGCTCGCAGCGCTCGCGTTCTTCGCGGGCGCGGGCGGCCTGGGCGAGCCGCTGGAGGCCGACAAGGCGTTCAAGAGCAACGTGCTCGTCGCGGGCGGGCTCTGCGTGCTGCTCGCCACCGCCCTCGATCTCCTCATCCTGTTCGCGCAGCGCCTCATGACGCCGTGGACGCGTGCGAGGGCCGCGACGTGACGGCGACGACGCTGGCAGCCCTCGGCTCGTTCGGCGACGGCGTGGACTTCCTGGTGCGCGAGCGCCAGGGGCGCGGCGGCGCTGATGTCGGGGGACTCGGGCAGACCTGGGAGCTCCTGTGGGGTCACCTGAAGCTGTCCTTCGCCGCGATGGTCGCCGCGTGTGCCGTGGCCCTGCCGCTGGGCCTGGTCCTGGGCCACACGGGTCGGGGCGGCTTCCTTACGGTCAGCGTCGCGAACATCGGCCGGGCGGTGCCCAGCATCGCGCTGATCTTCGTCTTCTTCGCCTGGTTCGGCGCCGGGTTCGTCAACGTGATGCTCGCCCTCGCGCTGCTTGCGATCCCGCCGATCCTCACGAACACGTACGTCGGGATGCGCGAGGTCGAGCGCGAGATCGTGGACGCCGGGCGCGGGATGGGCATGGGCGCGGGCCGCCTCATCTGGTCGGTCGAGCTGCCCCTTGCCCTCCCGCTCATCATGGCCGGCGTCCGGGTATCCGCGGTCAACGTCGTCGCCACCGCTACGATCGCGCCGCTCGCGGGCTACGCGACGACGCTCGGCGACCCGATCATCAACGCCGGCGTGTACGGCGACGAGGGCCGCATCGGCGCCGCGATGCTCGTCGCGCTCGTCGCCATCGCGACCGAGCTGCTCTTCGTCCTGGCCCAGCGCGCCGTCACGCCCGCCGGCCTGAAGCTTTCCCGCGGCACCCAGCGCCGCCGACTGAACGTCATCAACAGGAGGGTTCCGACCACACCATGACCACCTCACGCCTCAGGGTGCTGCTGCTCGTGCTCGCCGCGCTCGCGCTGCCCCTCGGCGTCGCCGCGTGCGGGGACGACGATGAGAGCGGCTCCTCGGAGACCACCGTCACGCAGGCGGAGAGCACCGGGATCACGAACAACCCCGACAACGCCAAGACCGAGATCACGGTCGGCTCGAAGAACTTCACCGAGCAGAAGGTGCTCGGCGAGATCTACGCGCAGGCCCTGGAGGCCGCCGGGTACACGGTGGACACCGAGCTGAACCTCGGCGACGAGAAGACGGCGCTGAAGGCGCTGGAGGATGGGCAGATCGACGGCTACCCGGAGTACACCGGCACCGCGCTGCTGTCGTTCTTCGAGGTCCCGGCCGACAAGCTGCCGACCGACCCGGCCGCCGCGTACGACCAGGTCCGGGCGGACTTCGCCAAGGACGGCATCACCGCGTTCCCGCCCACGCCGTTCACGTCCTCGAACGAGGTGGCGGTGACGAAGGAGACCGTCGACAAGCTCGGCCTTGAGAACATCAGCGACCTCAAGGGCCAGGAGGGGGACCTCACGCTGTACGGCTCGCCCGAGTGCCGCCAGCGCCGCGACTGCCTCCTGGGCCTCGAGGAGGTGTACGGCCTGGACTTCGGCAAGTTCACGCCCGTCGACATCGCGCAGCGCCACGAGGTGCTCAAGAGCGGTGACGCCGACGTGTCGATCGTGTTCACGACGGATCCGCAGAACAAGCGCGACGGGTTCGTCCTGCTGAAGGACGACAAGGACATGTTCCCGCCGTACAACTCGACGTTCCTCATGCGCGACGAGACCGTCCAGGAGGCCGGCCCGGATCTCGAGGCGACGATCGAGAGGGTCAACGAGAACCTCAACGCCGAGGTCATGCAGGAACTCAACGCCCGCGTGGATCTCGACAAGGAGACGCCGCAGCAGGCCGCGGCCGGGTACCTGCAGCAGTTCAACCTCGTCACGGGCTGACGCAGTCGACCCGCTCGGCCGGCATCGGTCGGGCGGGTCGCGTAGCCTCGCGGCGATGACGACCTTCGCCGACTACCAGCGCGACTCGCGCGCGACCGCCGTCTATCCGGACGCGGGCGACAACCTCCTCTACCCCACCCTCGGGCTGTGCGGCGAGGCGGGCGAGGTCGCGGAGAAGGTCAAGAAGATGGTCCGCGATGACGCGGGGATCCTCAGCGACGATCGGCGGGCAGCCATCGCCCACGAGCTCGGCGATGTGCTCTGGTATGCGGCCCAGATCGCCACCGAGGCCGGGCTCGGGCTCGAGGACATCGCCGCGGCGAACCTCGCCAAGCTCCGTTCACGCCAGGAGCGCGGCGTCCTGACCGGTAGCGGGGACGATCGCTGATGCCGGTCGCGCGGCTGGTGCTGACGTACGACTACGTCGACGACGTCCTCGAGAAGCGCGGCCCGCTGCGCGAGGAGCACCTGGCGAGTATCGCGCGGGAGGTGGAGGCCGGCCGCCTGCTGTCCGCCGGCGCGGTCGGGGATCCGCCGACCGGCGCGCTCTTCGTGTGGGCGGAGGCGACCGAGGCTGCGATCGCCGCGTTCGTCGCCGCCGATCCGTACGTCACGGGCGGCCTGGTCACCGGCCATGCCGTCCAGCCCTGGACGGTGGTGGCGGGCGCCTGAGGCCCGCTACGCGCCGCTGCTGTTGGCGCCGTTCGCGCCGACGGCGAACGGCTGGAGGCGCTCGGCGAGCGCGGCGGGCACGCGTGCGCTGACGCGCACGCCGGCCGGCGTGTCCTCGCGGCGCAGGTCGTCACCGGCAACCTCGTGCAGTTCTGCCAGACGGGCGCCCTCGGCGTAGGGCAGCAGGACGTCGACAGCGCGCAGTCGGCGCCGGAACTCCTGCTCGATCCGCTCGCCGAGTTGTTCGAGCCCCTCGCCCGTGGCGGCGGAGACGAGCACCCCGTCGCGGTGGCGCAGAAGCAGCTCCTGCCGGCGGTCGTCGTCGATCGCATCGGCCTTGTTGAGCACGAGGACCCGTGGGTTGTCGCCGGCGCCGATGTCCTCCAGGACCTCGTCGACGGCGCGCATCATGCTCGCCATCTCATCTTCGGGCGCAGAGGCGTCGACGACATGGAGGATGAGGTCGGCGAGGCGCGTCTCGTCCAGGGTGGCGCCGAACGCCTCGACGAGCTGATGCGGAAGCTTGCGGATGAAGCCGACGGTGTCGCTGAGCAGGTACGCCCGTCCGTGCAGCTCCATCGTGCGGGTCGTTGGGTCAAGCGTGTGGAACAGGCGATCCCGGACGCCGACCTCCGCCCCCGTGAGGCGGTTCAGCAGCGTGCTCTTGCCGGCGTTCGTGTACCCGGCCAGGGCGACCTGCGGGAGATGCGCGCGCTCGCGCTCGGCGCGCATGGTCCGCCGTGAGCCCTTGACCTCCTCCAGCCGCCGCTTCAGCGCCGTGATCCGGTTGCGCGCCAGGCGGCGGTCCGTCTCGATCTGCGTCTCACCCGGTCCGCGCGTGCCGACGCCGCCGACGCCGAGTCGGTCGAGGTGGGTCCACAGGCCGCGCATGCGCGCGAGGTTGTACTCGAGCTGCGCGAGCTCGACCTGGAGCTTGCCCTCCGCGGAGTTCGCGTGCCCGGCGAAGATGTCGAGGATGAGCTCGGTCCGGTCGATGACCGGCAGCTTCAAGGCCTCTTCCAGGTTGCGTTCCTGGCTGGGGCTCAGCTCGTCGTCGCAGACGATGACGTTCGCGTCCGCAGCCGTCGCCTGCTCCCTGACCTCTTCGAGCTTGCCGCTGCCGAGATACGTGCGCGGGTGCGGCATCTCGCGGTGTTGCACCGATTCGCCGGCGACTGCGACCCGCGCGGTGCGCAGGAGCTCCTTCAACTCGGAGAGGTCGTCGCCGTCGGGCAAGACCGCGATGCAGAACGCGCGCTGCTTCGCGCGCCCTTCGGGGACGGTGGAGCTGCTGCTCCGTGGAGTGTCAGTGCGACCGGTGCGTGAACGCTGCACCGGTACGAGTCTAGGGAGGTCGTCCTCAGTAGCCCAGACGGGAGAGACGCTCGCGCTCGGCCTGACGCTTGGCCTCCTTGGCGGCCTTGCGGGCCTTCTCGCGCTCGCGCTTCTCGTCGTCCTTGTCCGCGACGATGCGGACCTTCGACGACAGCGAGCCGTCACGGCCCATGGCGCGCAGTTCCTCGGCGCTCGCCGGACGATCGCTGCGGGGCGCGCGGCCGGGACCGCGCCCGCCCTGAGGGCCGCCGTCACGGCGCCCGCCGCCACCACGACCTTCACGACGGCCGCCACCGCCGCGCTCACCACTGCGTCCACCCCGGCCGCGACCGCGTTCGCGGTCCTCCTCGCCGGTGAGGGCGCGTAGCTGCCCCTTGACCTCGCGGACCGGCGTGGCCGCCAGACGCAGCCAGGCCTGGAAGACGGGGTCACCGGGCTTCAGCCCGATGGACTTCTCCGCGCACACGGCGGCCCACTTCAGGGGCTGGCCGTTGGCGTCCTGCTGGGGCGCGAGTGCTTCCTTGATGGCGTCGGGGCCGCCGACGCGGCTGATGGCCGCCTGCACGCGGGCGATGGCGATGCCCTCGAGCGGCGGCGGAGGCGTGCGCGCAGAACGGGCCTGGGCCGCAGGCGCCTCGGACGGCCGGTCGGCGGGCGCTTCGGCGGCGGGGGCGTCAGCGACCGGCTCAGCGGGAGTCTCGGCCTGCGCCTCGGCGACGGTTTCGGCAGCAGGTTCCTCAGGAGCCGGCGCAGCCTCCGGCTCAGCGGGGGTCTCCTGGGAGCTTTCGGCGGCCGGCACTTCCGCGGCCGGGGTCTCCGGCGTGGCATCCTCGACGGGGGCCTCGGGCTCGGCCGCGGGCGTCGCGCTGACCTGCTCCTCGGGAGCGGGGGCCTCCGCCGGGTCGGCGGCGGCGGGCCCGCCGCGCTCGGCGCGGCGCAATTCGTTCAGGCGGGCAAAGAACAGCCCGCGATGGCGCTGGGCCGCGCTGGGCTTGCGCCGGCGCTTCGGGCCGTGCCCGCTCTGCAGCCGCTTGATCTGGCTGAGTGACGGCTTCTTCGCGTCGCCTTCGCCAACCGGAGCGTCGCCCTGCGGCTCCCTGGCGGGCGCCTCGGCGCCGGGCGCGTCCTCCGCGGGTGCGGCGTCCGCGGTCGGCTCCGCCTGTGTGCTCGACTCCGCAGGCGTGACCTCAGCCGCGGGCTCGGCAGCCGGCTCGGGCGCGGGCGGCGTGGCCTCGGCCTCGGGGGCGATGTCAGGAGTCTGGCCGTCGGAAGACATGACGAAAGGCGCACGTCGTCGGTCGATTGACCCTGCCGACCATCGTGCGGTGCCTCATTGTGGCACCTTCGCCTAGGCCAGCGCGGCGCGGCTGGGCGGAGGCAGTGGGTCGTAGCGGTCGAGCAGCTCGAGGACGGGCAGCACGATGACGCCC
>JBPPNC010000178.1:0-3486 GCA_051306365.1 Solirubrobacteraceae bacterium | reverse complement strand
GGCTGAGTGCGGCGCTCATGGTCGTCGCGGCCTTCGGGTTCTTGCCGGCGATCTTCGGCGCGCTGCTGCAGGAGGCGGTTGACGTGCTGACGATCCTCAACGGCCTGCGAGCGCGCGGGGGTTCCGTGCGTGCGAAACCCGATCTTGCTCCGCCCCGCGGGACCTTGGACCCTCGCGTGGCGACGTTCGATGGGCGACGATCCTGGAAGCGTCGTCAGAGGGAGAGCGGATCATGGTCGCGAGGATCGTCGTCGGAGTGAGCGGCACCGAACGGGATCGCGCCGCCATGCAGTGGGCCGCGGACCGTGCCGCCTCGACCGGGGCGCCACTGGAGGTCGTGCACGTCGTCGATGACGACTGGGGCACCGTGGATCCGGCGCTCACGGCCGAGGCCGTCCGGGCGGCCGAGGAGCGGGTCCACGACCTCGCCGATCGGATCCGTGCGGAGCGCCAAATGGCCTCCGTCCACGCCGTGGTGCTCGTGGGCTCCCCGGTCTACGCGCTCTGCGACCATGCCACGGGCGCCGACCTGCTCGTGGTCGGATCCGTCGCACGTGAGGGCGCAGCGGTGGACAATCTGCGTGCCGCTCGCATGGCGCAATACTCGACGTGCAGCGTCGCGATCATCCCGGGTCTGGGCGAGGCCCCGGCCTACGGGGTCGTCGTCGGCGTCGACGGCTCGGCGCTGTCCCTCGCGGCGGTGCGCTTCGCCGCTGCCGAGGCCGACCGTCTGGGGGAGCCGCTCACCGCGGTGCGGGCGTGGCAGCCGCCCTGGTTCTGGGGAGCCGAGTCCGGTCGCTGGCCGCTGACGCCATCCCCGGAGGACGAGGTCGCACTCGCCGAGTCGCTCGCCGGCATCGCCGAGGACTACCCGGACCTGATGGTCGAACGCAGCATGCCCGCCGCGCGACCCGCCGACGCGCTCATCGCGGCCGCCGCGGGCGCGCGCATGCTCGTCGTCGGCAGCCACGGCCGCGGCGCCGTCGGGCGGGCCTCGTTCGGCTCGGTGAGCGAGGAACTCACGCTCACCATGCCGTGTGCCGTCGCCGTGATCCGCTGATCGTCGAGAGAACTCAGCCGCGCGGGCTCGCGCCGCCGATCCCGGCGACGAGCATCTCCAGCGCACGCTCGTAGTTCGCCTGACCGGCGTAGTGGGCCAGGTCCTCGGCGGCCTCGACCGAGCGCTCGAACGCCCCCGGCGGGAGATCCCGGATGCTCGCCGCGATGTCCTGCGCACTGCGATGTGGCGCTGCGAACGCCGCCCAGCCGTAGTTCAGGGCGAGGATCGCGCTGAGGGCGGAGACGGCATCCGCACCGGTGACGCCGCCGCGGGCGAGCACGCCGAGCACGGACTCGCCGAACCGAGCCGTGCCGAGGCCTTCAGTCGCGCGCCCGAAGAGCGGCGCGATCGCCCAGGGGTGCTCGATGAGCACGCGAGCGTGGTCGAAGGCGAGCAGGCGGAGGTCTTCGAGCCAGTCCGCGGTGTCGGGAGGCTGCGGGACGCCCGAGATCACCCGGTCGAGCAGGGCGTCCACGAGCGCGTCCTTGGTGGGGAAGTAGCGGTACAGCGACATCGCCCCCGAGCCGATCTCCTCGGCCACGGCGCGGATCGTGAGGGCGTCGAAGCCGCGCCTCACCACGCGCTCGGCTCCGTCGAGGATCACCTCCGAGGCGAGCGTTCCAGGTGGACGGCGTTCACCGGTCGGCACGCCGTACAGCGTACGCGCGATTCTGGATGGCGCTACCCTCGGATCGTGCCAGAGACCGCCCCGACACCCGGCAACCATGGGGCGTGGGCGCTGTTGCTCGCGTCACTGCTGTGGGGCACGACGGGCACAGCGGCGAGCTTCCTGCCTGGCGATGTCAGCCCGCTTGCGATCGGGGCCTCGACGATGGCGATCGGCGGCATCCTGCTGTTCGTGGTCTCCGCGCGGCACGCCGTGCCGGCCCTGCGCGACCGCGCGAGCCGGGGCTGGTTGTTGCTGGGCGGCGTCGGCGTGTTCGTGTATCCGCTCGCCTTCTACGCCTCGATGGACCTCGCGGGCGTCGCGATCGGCAACGTCGTCTCGCTCGGCACGGGTCCGCTCTTCGCGGCGATGCTCGAGTGGCTCCTCGAGCGTCATCGACCGGCCCTGCTGTGGGTCGGGTGCACCGCTGGGGCAACCCTCGGGATCGTGCTGCTCGCGCTCGGCGGCGAGGGCGCGGGGGCTCCGGTCGTCGTGCCGGGAGTGCTGCTCGGGCTCGTGGCCGGGTTGTCGTACTCGCTCTACACCTACTGCTCGAGCCGGGCCATCCGCACCGGGCAGCAGCCGCGCGGGGTCATGGGCGGGATGTTCGGGGTCGGCGCCCTCCCGCTGGTCCCCGTGCTCGTCGTGTTCGGCGCCCCCCTGCTGCAGTCCTGGTCGAGTGTCGGGATCGCCGCGTATCTCGCGCTCGGTCCGATGTTCGCGGCCTACCTGCTGTTCGGCATCGGCATGCGCACGCTGCGCAGCAGCACGGCGACGACGATCACCCTGCTCGAACCGTTCGTCGCGACGATCCTCGCGGTGCTCGTGGTCGGGGAGCGCCTGGCCGCGGTCGGCTGGCTCGGGCTCGGCCTCATCCTGGTCGCGGTGACTGTGCTCGCAACGGCTCGGCAACCGCGCTCCCGGACCGCGTCGACGTAGACTTCCGGCATGGCAGACGACGAAGACGAAGTCGGTGAAGAAGCCCCCTTCGACCCCACGTTCGCCACCGCGGGGCCTCGCCGCTCGACGTTCACGCCGCCGCCGGCGAGCGGGCAGCGGCCGGCGGGCGAGGACGGCACGACGGACGACGACGCCCTTGCGGACGCCCTCGCGGCCGAGTACACCTTGCTCGGCTCGGGCACGATCTCGCTGCCGCCCGAACGACCGGCGGCCGAGGTGCCGTCGGTGCTCGCGCCGCCAGCGCAGTTCGACCCGGAGCCGGCGTCGAAGCCTCTGGCTCCCGAGCCCCCCGGCCGGACCGCGCCGTGGAGTTCCGCGCCAGCGCCCGACCCCGCGCAGGCCGTTCCGCTCGAGAGCCCTTTCGAGCCGCCCGTGCGCCGTTCGCTCCCCGATGACGAGTTGCTGCGCTGGGTCGAGGAGGCAGGCAAGCAGCCAGGCGGCACGCTCGACGTGATCGAGCAGCTCGAGACGCAATTGCGCCTGCGGGAGGAGGAGGCGAAGGAGTTCCAGGCCTGGGAGTCCCGCATGCACTCCCTCGGTCCGGATGCCGCCGCCGTCGTAGAGGACGCCCGGCCGGAGTTCCCCGGCGCCCTGCCCAGCGTGCCGGTGCCCCCTGGATTCCCACCGCCGGCACCAGACTCGTTCGTCGCCTCGCCCGAGTCCGTCTCGGAATGGCCGGCGCCCGTGTTCGCGGATGCCGAGCCGATGCCGCGCGCCGACCCGCTGCCCGAGCAGGTCGTGCCCGAACCGGTCGTCGAGCCGCCGGCACCGCCGCCCGCGCCGCCCGCGTGGGACGTGC
>JBPPNC010000184.1:0-2674 GCA_051306365.1 Solirubrobacteraceae bacterium | reverse complement strand
GTCCCGCCATCGGGGACTCCCCTACACCCCCACCCCGGAATCACGCGACCACCGGCCGAGGACCATGAGGGTCTTCGTGCCCGTGACCTTGCCGCTGCGCCGCAACGCGTTGACGACCTGCTGCAGGTGTGCGACATCATCGACGCGCAGGCGAAGCAGCACGTCAGGGTCTCCGGCGATGGTGAAGATCTCCTGGACCTCGGGGATCGCCGCCGCGATCTCCACGACCTCGGCCGCGTCGATGCTGCCGACGATGCGGACCTCGGAGAACGCGTCGAGCGACGGGCCCACCTTGCTGTGGTCCAGCACCACGGTGTAGCCGGCGATCACGCCCTCGCGCTCCAACCGCGCGATCCGCCGGGCCACCGGCGCGGGCGACAGGCTCACGCGCGCGGCGATGTCGGTGACCGTCCGCCGCGCGTCCTCGCGGAGCAGGTCGAGGATCTGCTCGTCGACGGCATCAAGCATGCCGCCACCGTACGCCGATGCCCTTCCAGGCGCAAGATTCTTGCGCCAGCCGCAGCTTGACTGCGACCAGATTGCGCGATGACCCGAGGCGGCGGACATTCCCTGCAGGGACCTCGGACAGGGGAGCTGGAGATGTACCGCGACGTGAGCCTCCAGGACAAGTTCGCCGCCACGGGCGGCGCCGTCCTGCTGTCCGGCGTCCAGACGCTCGTGCGCACGACGCTCGACCAGCGCCGCCTCGACCGCGCCGCCGGCCGGAACACCGCCGCCTACGTCTCCGGGTACCAGGGCTCGCCGCTCGGCGGCGTCGAACGCGAGATGGGCCGCGCGGCTGCCGAGCGCGACGAGCTCGGCGTCGTCTTCGCGCAGGGCGTCAACGAGGAACTCGCCGCCACGGCGGTAGCGGGCACGCAGCTGCTCGGCGAGGTCGGCGGCCGCCGCCACGACGGCGTGACCGGCTACTGGTTCGGCAAGGCGCCCGGCCTCGACCGCGCCGCCGACGCGATCCGCCACGCGAACGTCAGCGGCACGCACCCGCTCGGCGGCGCCGTCGCCTGGATCGGCGACGACCCGTCGGCCAAGTCGTCGTCCGTGCCCAGCTCCAGCGAGCCGCTGTGCCGCAGCCTGCACCTCCCGATCCTCGCGCCGGGCACGGTGCAGGAGGTCCGCGACCTCGGGCTGCACGCCGTGGCGCTCTCCCGCCACGCCGGGACGTGGGCGGCGCTGAAGGTCGTCGCGGACATCGCCGACGCGACCTCCACCGTCGACGTCGACGCCATCGCCATCCCCGAGCTCGAGCCACGCGCCGCATTCACCCCGGCGACGATGCTGCCGCCGGCGAACCTCGTCGCCGAACACGACCTCATGGTCGAGCGCCTCGCCCGCGCGACCGCCTACGCGCGCGTCGCGGAGCTCAACCGCATCGTCGTCGAGCCGCGCCGCCCTCGGGTCGCGGTGGTCGCGGCGGGCGTGGGCTTCCAGTCGGTGCTGCGGGCAGTCGACGACCTGGGCTTCGACCTCGACGCACTCGGCGTCCGCCTCGTGCAGCTCGGCATGCCCTGGCCGCTGGACCGCGGCGAGCTCCGGCGGCTGCTCGCCGGGGTCGAGACGGTGCTCGTCGTCGAGGACAAGCTCCCCTTCGTCGAGACGCTCGTGAAGGAGGCCCTGTACCGCGCGCCCGACGCGCCCCTCGTCCTCGGCAAGGAGGACGCCGACGGCCGGGAGCTGCTGTCGCCGCGCAGCGCGCTCGGCGCCGACGACGTCGCCCGTGCGCTCGGGCGGATCCTGCCCTCCGACGAACTCGGGGAGGAGACCCGGGCGCGGCTCGCTCTGCTCGACCGCACAGCTGTGGCCGCGCCCGGCGCCGCACCGCTGGCGCAGCGCACGCCGTACTTCTGCTCGGGCTGCCCGCACAGCACGTCGACGCGCGCCGAACCGGACCAGCTCGTCGGCGTCGGGATCGGCTGCCACATCATGGTCGTGCTCGATTCCCCGGGGCGCCGCGGGCAGCTCCTCGGGATGCCGCAGATGGGCGGCGAGGGGGCGCAGTGGCTCGGCCTCATGCCGTTCACCGACGACGAGCACTTCATCCAGAACCTCGGCGACGGCACGTTCTTCCACTCGGGCTCCCTGGCGATCCGCGCCGCGATCGCCGCGGGCGCGACGATGACGTTCCGCCTGCTGCACAACGACGTCGTGGCCATGACCGGCGGGCAGACGCCGGCAGGCCAGATGGACATCCCCGCGCTGACCCGCTGGCTGGAGGTGGAGGGCGTGCGGCGCACCATCATCACCACCCCTGAGCCTGACGGCTACCGCGGGGTGAAGCTCGCAGCCAACGCGTCGGTCCGATCTCGCGACGACCTCGCCGACGTGCAGCGCGAACTGACCGCCGCGGGCGGTGTGACCGTGCTGCTGCACGACGACCAGTGCGCGACGGAGAAGCGGCGCCTGCGCAAGCGCGGGAAGCTCGCCGCCCCCGCCCAGCGAGTCGTCATCAACGAGCGGGTGTGCGAGGGCTGCGGCGACTGTGGCGACACGTCGTCATGCCTGTCGGTGCAGCCGGTGGAGACGGAGTTCGGGCGCAAGACCAAGATTCACCAGTCGTCGTGCAACCAGGACTTCAGCTGCACCGACGGCGACTGCCCGTCGTTCCTCATGGTGACGCCCGCCAAGGGAGCAACCCGGCCCTGTCTCTTATACACAT
>JBPPNC010000110.1:0-2151 GCA_051306365.1 Solirubrobacteraceae bacterium | reverse complement strand
TGCCACCGCACCTGGTAGCTGCCGTCCGGCATCCCGGACTCGAGCGGTTGCACGAGCTCGGACCCGTCGACGGTCGGCTCGCCGGCGACCCAGTCGCGTTCGGAGCCGTCGACGACGAACACGATCACCCCCATCTCGATGAGCTCGCCGGTGAAGCGCATCGTGAGTTGCGACGGTGCGACGGCGAGCACCTCCCCCTCGGCGGGATCGGTGGAGATGACCTGGTCGTGAGCGGATGCCGCCCACGGAAACGCGAGCGCGGTACCGAGGGCGAGCGTGACGGCCGCGAGTGCGGCGAGGATTCGGGATCGATTGGACATGGCGATGCCTTCCGGGTGGTCTTCGGACACGGGAGCGAACCCGGTCGCGATCAGAGACGTACCGGGTGAGTCAGGCGGGAAGCAGTGCGGGTGGCCCGCGTCGCGAGACCGATGCCGCGAGCTCGCGTAGGCGAGTCGGGGCCAGCTCGCGTTGCGGCGCGGGCGTCGATGCCGGCTGCGCGAACGCCACGGGGCTGTGCGTGCGCAGTCGAGGCATGCCCGCTTTCGCGCGCGCCACAATCCCCCAGAACGCGGATTCGCCGAAGCGCAGCGCGACGATCGTGATGACGGCCGCGATCACGTGGGCGAGCGTCATGGACTGGGCCCCGTCGTCGCCGTGCTCGGCAAGCGCGGTTGCGGTGAAGATCACGGCGCCGTGGTGGCCGGTCGTGATCGCGTGGCCCTGCCCACCAGCGAGCGCGAAGAGTGTGTGGAAGACCGCCTGGGCGCCCGCGACCGAGATCGTGAGCCGAGGCAGTGAGAGCGTCTTGCCGGCCAGCGGCACACACAGGATGCCGGCGAACGCGAGCGATACGGCGACGGCGAGCCAGTCCGGCGCGTGTCCACCACCGGCGACGTGGGCGAACGCGGCGACGAACACCGCGAACCCGGTCGTGACCCAGCCGCGGACGAATCTCGCCCACCTGGTGGTCATCGGTGCTCCCTGGTCGTGTGTGTTTCCTACGATACCCCTGCCGGTAACTGCGGCTCACCGCTCACGACAAGAACGACGCCGTGCACGTCGCAGGCCTCGGCGAGGGTGTTCGTGATCGTGCCGAACTGCCGCAGGTTGCGGTGCAGCAACTCCACGCGGTGCTCGCTCTCGGCGGTGACCAGTCGCACGTCGTACTCGAGTTCGACGAACTTCGGCGGTGCGTCCTGGCGGCGACCGGTCACGGTGATCTCGGCCGACTCGTACTCGAACGGCATCATGGCGCGGGCGCGCTCCAGACCCTTGAGCAGGCAGGCCGCGAGCGCAGAGAGCAGCAGGTCGGCCGGCCCCGGGTCACCGGAAGGCGCCGCTGGGGCAAAGCCCTTCGTCCCATCATGCGCTCTCGGACCGCGATCGGACCGGTCGACGCCGCACGGTGCTCGCCAGCGTGAATGCCGGGCCGCAGAACGCCTCTCGGCGCAAGGCCGCTCGAAGCGGCTATTAGTGGAGCCCGGGGTTACTGCGGCCCGGCTCGGCTATTTTACTCCAGGCTCCCGGACCGATACAGCCGGGCGCAGGCGGCGAACTCCTCGGCGGTGAGCGCGAGGCGGTCGGCGCGGGTGGTCAGTTCGGTGGCGCGCTCGGGATGCACGGGGTCCGCGTCATCCGCGAGGCTCGACGCCCCCGCGCTCAGGATCCGGCTGAACGCCGCCGCGCGTTCGAGCGCGATCGCGAAATCGCCGCGGAACAGCCCGCGCAGGATCTGGTCGGCGAGTGCGGTGATCTCCTCGGGGCCGGTCGGCTCCGGCGCCCCCGCCACGGCGGCATCGATCGTGCTGAGGGTCTCGGTGCCACGCTGGAAGAGCAGGCTCGTGCCGGCGGCATCCTGCCGGATCACCAGGCGCAGCAGGTAGATGCGCCACAGCGCGCCAGGGAGGCTGCGCGGACTCGAACGCGCCCAGAGTTCGGCGATCGCGTCGATGCCATTCGCGTCGGTGAACGCGACGAGCCGTTCGAGCACCTCGGGATCGTCGGTCTCACGGGCGCGGTCCACGAGGGCGTGAGCGGTATCGTGTGCGACCCGCAGCACGGCGGCCGGATCCTCCCCGGCTTCGACCCCGTCGAACCAGTCGCCGGAATACTTGGTGGGTTTGTGGAAGTCGTCGGCCATCGCCTCAA
>JBPPNC010000065.1:0-2706 GCA_051306365.1 Solirubrobacteraceae bacterium | reverse complement strand
CGCCCGCCCCGGCCTCGAAGGGCCGCAGGATCATGCGGGCGGTGAAGGACACGGTGAACAGCACGACGCACAGCACGGCGGCGGACAAACCGACGTCGTCGTTGGTGAGCAGGCCCACGCCAAGCAGCGTGAGTCCCATCAGCCAGCCGCGGCCGATCATCGACCCGGTCGCGATGCCGACGACCTTACGGGGGTCCTCGGCGTCAGCCGCCTTGCGATCGGTGTACGCCCCGATGCCGCGCCACATCGCCCAGATGAACGCTGCCGTCACGTAGCCGCCGAGCGGGAGACCCGCCACGACGAAGACGGGCAGGGCCAGGGCGAGGACCGCGAGGTCGAGATTGCGCACGAAGATCATGTCGTGGCTACCGAGCCGGGCGAGACCGGTGCGAGGGACGGGTCCGGCGGCGCGGCCGGCGTACGAGCCCGGTGGGTCCGAGACCACACCGGCGACGCCGCGCGACGCGCGACCTCACGCGGGTCCCACGGTCGGCGCCGCGACGGTGCGGCGACGTTCTGCGCGGCCGCTGGGGACGTGCAGCCTCGGCCTCGGACGCGGGGTCCTCGGCGGGGAGGTCGTGATCGTGGGAATCGGGCATGGCGGGCGGCCACCCTACCGATGCTCACCCGTCCCGGGCGTTGCGGGGGGAGGGACGGGGACTGTCGCAGTCGGGGGAGGCGTTATGGACACTACTCGATCCCCGGACTTTGTAACAACTTTGTGACAGGGGGCACGCGGTCGGGCGCGACGGACCGCATCTCAGGCATCTCTCAGCGGTTTGGCAACATGTCCGCGCGAACCATCGGGTAGACCTTCCGCTTCCCCCATGAACCGCGCGCACGGACTCGACGGACTTCGCGGCGCGGCGGCGCTCGCCGTCGTGCTCGTCCACGCCTGGATGTACGGCGGCGCGAACGATCCCGGCATGGACACGACCACGCTGGACGCCGTCATCGGCGAGTTCCGCGTGGCGCTCATGTCGTTCTTCGTGATGTCGGGGTTCCTCGTGATCCTGCCGTGGGTCCGCGCGGCGGTCGAGGGGCGGCCGAACCCATCGGTGCGCCGGTACCTCAGCAAACGCGCGGCCCGCATACTGCCCGCCTACTGGCTGGCGCTCGTCGGCGCGTACGTGCTGCTGCACGGCACCGGCCACCGCCGGGAGGCCGAACTCGGCGACCTCCCCTACTTCGCCCTGTTCGCCCAGAACTACTTCGAGGACACGCGGGTGCTGCTGAACCCGCCGACGTGGTCGCTCGCCGTCGAGATCAGCTTCTACGCGCTGATCCCCGTCTTCGGCTGGCTCATCATTCAGGCTGTCCGGCGCGGCGGCCGCCACGCCGCCCTCGCGGTGGCGGGCGTGATGATGGCGGCCGGGCTGGCGTTCAACTACGTCGCCGTCGTGCAGGCATGGCCGCGGACGGTCACGACCTCACTGCCGGCGTTTCTGCCCGTGTTCGCGTGCGGGATCGCCGCCGCCGCGCTGGCGTACGGCCGCACCATCGGGCGCCCCGGCCGGATCGCGCTGCTGCTCGCCGGCAGCGCCCTCGTGCTGTGGAACGGGTGGTGGCATCACGACGGCACCGGCACGTGGGGCAAGGTCCTGCTCGACTTCCCGGCGGCGATCGGATTCGCCTTCATCGTGGTCGCCCTGGCCGAACGCGCGCCGAAGCTGCTCGCCGCCGGACCGCTGCGGTGGATCGGCATCGTGAGCTACGGCTTCTACCTCTGGCACATGCCCGTGCTCTACGTCCTGAGGCTGCAGGAGCACTGGCCGGAGAACCCGTGGCTGGCCTACGGCTACGTGGTCTCCATCTCGCTGGCGCTCGCCGCGCTGAGCTGGTTCGGCGTCGAGCGGTGGGTCGCGGGCGAGAGCCGATCGCGGCAGCCGCAGCGCGCGGAGCCGCAGCCCTCGCGCAGCGCGGCCTGAAAGGATCGGTCGCATGCACGAGCTCAGCGGGCGCACCGTGTTCATGTCCGGTGGCAGCCGCGGGATCGGCCTGGCGGTCGCCCTGCGCTTGGCGCGAGAGGGCGCGAACGTCGCCTTCGTGGCGAAGACCGACCGGCCGCACCCCACGCTGGAGGGCACGATCCACACCGCCGCCGACGAGATCCGCGAGGCCGGCGGCAAGGCCCTGCCGATCCTCGGAGACGTGCGCGACGAGGACCAGGTCACGCGCGCCGCGGCGCGCACCGTCGACGAGTTCGGCGGGATCGACATCGTGGTGAACAACGCGAGCGCCATCAACCTCGGGCCGATGGAGCAGCTCGAGGTCAAGCGCTACGACCTCATGCAGTCGATCAACTCGCGTGGCACGTTCGTCTTCACGAAGGCCGCGCTTCCCCACCTGCGCCAGTCCGATCACGCGCACGTGCTGACGATGTCGCCGCCGCTGTCGACCGACCCGAAGTGGATGCGCAATCACAGCGCGTACACGCTGTCGAAGTTCGGCATGACGATGATCACGCTCGGGGTCGCCGCCGACGAAGCCGACAACCACGTGGCCGCGAACTGTCTGTGGCCGCGCACGCTCATCGGCACCGCGGCGGTGCGCAACCTGCTCGGCGGGCCCGAGATGGTCGCCCGCGCGCGCAGCCCCCAGATCGTGGCCGACGCGGCGTTCGAGATCCTGCGGCGGGCCCCCGCCGACTGCACGGGCAACACGTTCCTCGACGACGAGGTGCTCGCCGAGGCTGGCGTTGATGAC
>JBPPNC010000062.1:0-13125 GCA_051306365.1 Solirubrobacteraceae bacterium | reverse complement strand
GCCGGGAACGCGCGAGCCGTCGGCGTAGCGCTTGGTCTCGGTCTTGAAGGCCGCGATCTGCTGCGGCGACGGCGGGGCCGGAACGATCTGAGTGGAAGAAGGGAGCCCCTGGCGAGCTTCTTCCGGCTCGATCAAGCCCTCTGGGCGCAGATCGGCCACTAGCGATCGATCCCTCCGAGCACCGGATCCATCATCGCCAGCGTGGCGATGAGGTCCGCGATGTACGTGCCGCGCGTCATCGGCGCCGTGGCCTGGAGGTTCACGAACGAGGGGTCGCGCATGTGCACCCGCGCCGGTTTGCTCGACCCGTCGGCGCGCACGAAGCAGCCCAGCTCGCCGCGGGGCGACTCGACGGGGAAGTAGTGCTCGCCCGGCGGCACGCGGAAGCCCTCGGTGACGAGCTTGAAGTGATGGATGAGCGCCTCCATCGAGGTGCCCAGCTCGTGGCGGGGCGGCAGCGCGACCTTGCGGTCGTCGACGATGAACGGCCCCTCGGGCAGCCCTTCGAGCGCCTGCTCGATGATCCGCGTGGACTGCTCCATCTCCGCGAGGCGGACGGCGAGCCGATCCCAGTTGTCGCTCTCGGTGCCGACCGGGACCTTGAACTCGAAGTCCTCGTACGAGCAGTAGGGCGCGGCCTTGCGCAGATCCCACGGGTTGCCCGACGCGCGCAGCAGCGGCCCCGTGACGCCGAGGGCGAGCAGGCTCTCCTCGTCGAGCGGGCAGACGCCCTTCAGGCGCTGCAGCGCGATCTCGTTCTTGTAGAGCATGTCGCGGTACTGGCCGACGCGCTTGGGCATGATCGCGATGAACTCGCGCAGCTTCTCCTCGTAGCCGGCCGGGATGTCCTCGATGACGCCGCCGACCTGGAAGTAGCGCGTGTGCATGCGCTGGCCGGTGGACTGCTCGAACAGGTCGAGGATCCGCTCACGCTCACGGAAACAGAACCAGAACATCGACATCGCGCCCAGGTCCAGCGCGCTCGTCCCGAGCCACACGAGGTGGCTCATGATCCGGTTGAGCTCCATGTGGATGACCCGCAGGTACTGGGCGCGCTTGGGCACCTCGCACTCGAGCAGCGACTCGACCGACCCGCAGTACGCGTACGCGTTGAAGAAGTACGCGAGGTAGTCCATCCGCTCGACGACGGGGATGGCCTTCCAGTAGCTCTTCTGCTCGGCGGTCTTCTCGATGCCGGTGTGGACGTAGCCGATGATCGGCTTGAGATCGAGGACGACCTCGCCCTGGAGTGTGACGAGCAGGCGCAGGACCCCGTGCGTGGCGGGGTGGTGCGGCCCGAGATTGACGGTGAGGAGCTCGTGCTCGCCGCCGTCCGGCGACTCGATGCGCTCGAGCCGCGATTCCATCGTGATGGAGTCCTCCATCTTGCGGTACTCGTTCGTCGCAGCCATGGCTATTTCACCCCCGCGTTCGGGTCGGCGTCGACGCCGATGGTGTAGTCGTCGCCGGTCGCGGCGTCTGCGGTGAACAGGACCGGCTCGCCGCCGATCGGGAAGTCGCGGCGCTGCGGGAAGCCCTCGTAGTCCTCGGGCATGAGGATGCGGCGCAGGTCGGGGTGGCCTTCGAAGACCACGCCGAACATGTCGTAGACCTCGCGCTCCTGGTGGTTCGCGGTGGGCCAGTCGGGGGTGACCGAGGGGACGGTGGCGGCGTCGGTCGGGACGCGCAGCTTCACCGTCACGCGGTCGACGGCCCGCATGTCGAGCATCTCGTAGTGCACGCCCAGGCGCGGCTCCTCGGGGTAGTAGTCGACCCCGTGGACGCTCATGAGCGAGCGGAAGCCCTTGGCCTTCAGCTGCTCGAGGACCCAGCCGATCTTGCCCGGCGCGATGACGATCTGGCCCTTGCCGTGAGCGTGCGCGGTGTCGAGGACGGCATCGCCGTCGGCGTCCCGCAGCTCCCCTGCAAGCAGCTCAAGACCGGTTGCGTCAGGCACCTTCGCCCTCTTGCTCGGACGCGAGGGGCGCGAGCGCCACCGGCTTCGCGGCCGATGGATCGGTGAGCGACTCGGGCAGTTCGTACCCGGGCATGAGCTCGGCGGTCTTCTCGGCGTCGTAGCGCGAGCGCCAGCCGAGGTCGGGCTGGTCCTGGACCATCTTGCGCAGCTTGAGGATCCCGTGCGCGAGCGCCTCGGGCCGCGGCGGGCAGCCGGGCACGTGGATGTCCACCGGCAGGAACTTGTCGGCCGGGACGATGGCGTAGTTGTTGAACACGCCCATCGACGAGCTGCACGCGCCCATCGCGATGGCCCACTTCGGCTCGAGCATCTGGTCGTAGACGCGGCGGACGACCGGCGCCATCTTGATCGAGACGCGCCCCGACAGGATGAGGATGTCCGCCTGGCGCGGGCTGGCGCGGAACGCCTCGAAGCCGAAGCGCGCGATGTCCACGCGGGACGCGACGATCGACATCATCTCGATCGCGCAGCACGCCAAGCCGAACGTGGCGGGGAACAGCGCGTTGGACGCGGCCCAGGCGCCGGCCTTGTCGAGCGTGGTCGTGAGCAGCCGCGACTCGACGTACTCCTCGAGCTCCTGGCCCGCCAGGTCGCCCTTGAGGAGGTCGCGCGCGCGGCGCTGTTCGATCTGCAGGTCCCGTTGGGCGGGCTCGGTGCCGAGCGTGCCGAAGGTCCCGGTCTTCGAGCGGATTACGTCCACGAGAGTGCTCCTCGGCGCCAGACGTAGACAAACGCCACGGCGAGCAGGGTGATGAACACGCCGACCTCGATGAGCGCGAACGTCCCGAACGACGCAAGCTGCAGCGCCACCGGAAACAGGAACACGACCTCGAGGTCGAACAGGATGAAGAGCATGGCGATCAGGTAGAAGCTGATGCCGAACTTGAAGTTGTGCTTGACCTCGGAGGGCAGTCCGCACTCGTACGGGTCGGCCTTGTGCGGCACGCGCCGCTTCGTGCCGAGCATGCGGTTGGCGTACGCGAACAGCGTGCCGATGCCGGCGCCGAGGAGCAGGAAGACGAGTGCGGGGAGATACGAGCGAAGCACGGGGGATCACCGTTCTATCACCCTTTGTGACAGCGTGATACTTAGTGGCGCACGGCACGATGACGTCGCCCCGCGGCGGCGGGTGTCGCACTACCCTCGCCCCGCGTGACCACGATCGCCGAGATCATGGCCTGGCTCGTGGCCGGCTCGAACGCCCTGGCGGCGTGCGTCGGAGCGTGGCAGTGGTGGCGCGTGACGCCCGGGGCGTCGTTCTGGTTCATCGCGCGCGCCGCGCAGGTGCTGGCGATCGTGCAGGCGCTGGTGGCGGGCGGGCTCGCGCTCGCAGGCTTCGAGCCCGGCAACTGGCTGTACTGGCTCTACGCGCTCCTGCCGGTGCTCGTGGGCTTCATCGCGGAGGGCGTGCGGATCGCGTCAGCCGAGGACGTGCTCGAACAGCGCGGGCTGCCCGATGCTCAGGCGATGGGTGAGCTCGACGAGCGCGGACAGCGGTCGGTCGTCATCGCGATCATGCGCCGCGAGCTGGGGGTGGCTGCGATCGCGGCGGGCGTGGTGGCGTTCCTGGCGCTGCGGGCGATCGTGGAGATCTGAGCCCGGCGGCGACCCTCCGGGGGCGAGTTTCCGCATCGGGGCGCCTACGGGGGACATATGCCCCCGCTTCCCGCCCCGATCTTCATCGAACGCGCCATCGCCGCTAGCGCTGCGGCACAGCGCGGACTCATCACGCGGCTTCAGCTCTATGAACTGGGCCTCAACGCCGGCCAGGTGAAGTACCGCGTCCGGCGGGGCCGGCTGCATCGGCTGTACCGCGACGTGTTCGCCGTCGGCCATCGGGGGCTCGAGGCGGATGCGCTCCGGCTCGCGGCCGTCTTCGCCTGCGGCGATGGCGCGGTGCTCAGCCACCTTGCCGCAGCCGCGGAGTTCGGCGTCCGCCCGCGGCGCGGCGGGCTGATCGACGTCACCGTCCCCACGCGCAACGGCAGGGACGCTCCCGAGCACGTCCGCCTGCATCGGGTGGAGCGCCTCCCGCATATCGAGGTCGTCACGCGCGGCGTCCTGCGCCTCACGTCCCCGGCGCGCACGTTCGTGGACTGCTCGGCGTCGTTGCACGACCGGGAGGTCGCTCGGATGCTCGACGCCGCCTGGGGGCGCCACCTCATCGACTGGGTGGCGATCGAGCGGGCCCTCGGCGCCCCGCGCCCAGGGGTCGCGCGGCTGCGACGCGTCATCAACACCCACACGCCGGGGCAGGACACGACCCGCAGCCGCGCGGAGGAGCGTCTTCGCCGCCTGGTGCTGGCGTCGCCTCTGCCGCGCCCGCGACTCAACGTGCCCGCAGGCCCGTGGGAACTCGACCTGTTGTGGCCCGAGCACAGGCTGGTGGTCGAGGTCGACAGCAGCGCCTATCACGACAGCCCGTGGGCGAAAGCCCGCGACGTCCGCAAGGATGCGTGGCTGGCGGAGCGCGGCTACCGGGTGCTCCGCATTCCCTCGCCGCTTGTCCGCAGCGATCCGAAACACGTGCTCGAGCTGATCACCCAGGCCCTCTCCTTCGGATCGGGTCGGGAAACGGGCACGTGAGTACCCGCTTGCCGACCCAATGCGCGTCAGGCATCGGGTGCCAGCGCCCGGTACCGGCCGTCTGCGAACACCAGCGGCTCACGCTCCGGCGCCACGTGCGTGCCGAGCACCGCCCCGATCCCGATCGTGTGGTCCCCGCCGGGCAGCAGTTCGGTCAACGAGCACGCGATCCACGCGGCGGCGCCGTCGAGCACCGGCACGCCGTGTTCCTCCACGTGCGTGACCGACGCGAACTTCTCCGCCGGCATCGCCTTCGAGGCGAACACCCGCGCCAGCTCGCCCTGGTCGGCGGCCAGCACGTTGACGCCGAAGCGCTCGGACGACCGCACGGCCGGCAGCGTCCGCGACCCGTTGTCGAAGCAGACGAGCAGCAGGAGCGGGTCCAGGGAGAGCGAGGTGACGGCGTTCGTCGTCAGCCCCGCCGGGCCGTCCGGACCGAAGGTCGTCACGACGGTCACTCCCGTCGGGAACCGCCCGATCGCGTCGCGGAACGCCCGCGCGTCGGCGCCGCTCATCGTTCGGTCACCGTCAGCTCGCCCCACATGCCGAGGTCGTCGTGATTGGCGATCGTGCACGCCAGCCGGTACGTGCCCGGGGACAGACGCACCGAACCCGTCACGGTGGAGTTGGGCCGGGCTGTGGGGGTTCCGCCCACGGTCCGCTCGGGCGTGGCGGGGTCTTCTCGGGGGAACTCCACGCGGAGATTGTGGTTCAGCCGCCCGTCGTTGCGCGCCACGATGCGCAGTTCGCCCGCGCGCGCGGTCACCTTCTGCGGGGCGATCCGGTACTCGTCAAGGTTCACCTCGAGGGTCCGGTCGGCGGCCGGTACGGGGTCGTCACCGCACCCCGGCGCGAGCAGCGCGAGGGCCATGAGGACGATGAAGGGGGCGAGACGACGAGGCATCGAAGGGCAGATCATGCCTATAGTCTGCGCCGCCCATGATGCGCCGTATTGCTCTTCCCGCACTCGTCCTCGCCGCCGGCGTCGCGTTCGCCGCGTGTGGCTCGCAGGGCGTCGACCTTGCCGAAAACGATCCGAACCGCGAAGGTGCCGTCCTGTTCCAGGAGAACTGCTCCGGCTGCCACACGCTGAGCGAGATCGGCGCGGAGGGTTCCGCCATCTCCATCGGCAACCGCGAGCGCGTCGACGGCCCGAACTTCGACCAGCGCGCGGAGACGAAGGACCAGATCCTCTACGCGATCCGCAACGGCGGTTTCTCCGGGGCGGTCATGCCCGAGAACATCCTCACGGGCCAAGAGGCCGAGAAGGTCGCGGAGTTCCTCGCCGAGTATGCCGGCAAGGAAAAGCCGCCGCCCGCCGGCCCCAACGGCTGACGCTGCTGATCCGCCGCACCGCGTAGGGTCCGGCCGATGCTTGATCTGCGGCTGATCCGCAAGGACCCCGATGCCGTGCGCGCCGCCCTGGCGCGCCGCGGAGGGGACATCGTCGACACCGTCGACGCCGTCCTGCGGCTCGACGAACGCCGCCGCGCGCTGCTGCCCGAGATCGAAGGTCTGCGCGCGCAGCAGAACGACGCCAACCAGGCCATCGCGCGCGCGAAGAAGGAAGGGGGCGACGCGGACGCTGCGATCGCCACGATGCGCGAGGTGGCCGGACGGGTGAAGGGGCTGACCGAGGAGCTGCAGACGGTCGAGGCCGAGCTCGAGCCGGCGCTTGCCGCGCTGCCGAACCTGCCCGACCCGACGGCCGCCGAGCCGGAGGACCTCGTCCTGCGCGAGGTCGGCGAGCGCTTCGAGCCGGGCTTCACGGCGAAGGACCATCTCGAGCTGGCCGGCGAGCGGATCGACATGGAGCGCGGCGCCAGCCTGTCCGGCGCGCGCTTCGCCTACCTGCGCGGGGAACTGGTCTTCCTCGAGCTGGCACTGGTGCGCTGGGCGCTGGAGAAACTGCGCGGCCACGGCTTCGAGCCCGTGATTCCGCCCGTCCTGGTCCGTGAGCAGGCGCTCTTCGGCACCGGCATGCTGCCCGACACCGAGCAGCAGATCTACGAGGTCCCCGAGGACGGCTTGTACCTCGTCGGCACGAGCGAGGTCGCGCTCGCCTCCCTGCATGCCGGGGAGATCCTCGGCGGCGAGACGCTGCCCAAGCGCTACGCCGGGTTCTCGCCGTGCTTCCGCCGCGAGGCGGGCGCCGCGGGCCGCGACACGCGCGGGATCTTCCGGGTGCACCAGTTCGACAAGGTCGAGATGTTCGCCTTCGTCGAGCCCGGCGCGTCCCAGGACGAGCACGAGCGGCTGCTGAGCATCGAGGAGGAGATCCTCTCCGAGCTGGGCCTGGCCTACCGCGTGGTGAACATCGCGGTGAACGACCTGGGCGCCAGCGCGGCGAAGAAGTACGACCTCGAGGCGTGGCTGCCCGGCCAGGGCCGCTACCGCGAGCTGACGTCGTGCTCGAACACCACGGACTTCCAGGCCCGGCGCCTGGAGATCAGGTATCGCGCCGAGGGGTCGAAGCCCGCGGCGCTGCACACGCTGAACGGCACCGCCGTGGCGGTCGGTCGCACCATCGTCGCGCTGCTGGAGACCGGGCAGCAGGAGGACGGCAGCGTCGTCCTGCCTGAGGTGCTCACGGGCTTCGGCGCGCCCGCGCGGCTCGAGCCGGCTGGCTGAGCCGCAGGGTCTCAGCCGCTGGGCTGCTCGCGCGCGCGTCGCGCCTCGTCGTCGGCTCGGCCTACCACCGGGCCGTCGCGCGAGCCTTCACGGCGCCTTCCCGTGCAAGACGGGTTGCAGATCCTGGCCCTCTCCGCGTTTAGCGTGCCGCCCTCGCCCGGGTCGCCTCGGGCGCCTTCTCCATGCCTCATCCCCGTCGACACCGCCTGACGGCGCTGCTCCTGGCCCTGTGCCTGCCCGCCCTGGCGTGGGCGCTGCTGCCCCTGGGCGCGAGCGGCCAGAGCCAGGACGAGCTGCAGCAGACGATCGACGGCTCGAAGGCGCGCGAGGGCCGCCTGGCCGATGCCGCCGCCCGCCTGGGCCGGCTCGAGCAGGCCGCGGCCCGCGGGGTCGCGAAACTCCAGGCCCGCCAGGCTGAGGTGCAGGCCGAGCTCGACCGCTCCCAGGCCCGGCTGGACCTCACCGAGGCCGAGCTCGCCCGGCAGCGCGCGCGCCTGAACCGGCTGCGCGAGCGGCTGCGCGCCGACCGTGAGCAGCTCGCCGGCATGCTGCGCGCCGCCTACGTCACGGCGCCGCCGGACGTCGTCACCGTGGTCATGGAGGCCGAGGGCTTCGAGGATCTCCTCACGCGCGTGGAGTTCGCCCGCCGGGTCCAGAAGGCCGGGGCGAGCGTCGTCGAGGCGGTGCGCAACGGCCGCAACGACGCCAAGCGCCAGCGCGGCCGCCTGACGAAGACCGCCGCGCGCCAGCGCGAGGTCACGACGACCGTCCGCCGCCAGCGCGACGCCGTCGCCCAGATGGCCGCCGCGGTGTAGGCCCGCCAGGCGGCGCTCGCGCAGGCCCGCACCGCGCGGCTGCAGGCGCTGCGGGCCACGCGCGGCAGCCGCCTGCAGGCGCAGAAGACGCTGAAGAAGCTCCTCGACGCGCAGGCCAGGGCCGCCGTCGACAAGCGCGGCCCCGGCGGCCCGTGGGCCATCCCGTGGGCGATCGTCCAGTGCGAGTCCGGCGGGCAGAACCTCCCGCCGAACAAGGGCGCGCAGGCATCCGGGTACTACCAGTTCATCCCCTCCACCTGGAAGGGGATGGGCGGCAGCACCCCGCACGCCTACCAGGCGAGCAAGGCCGAGCAGGACCGGCTCGCCGCCCGCCTCTGGAACAACGGGGCGGGGGCGAGCAACTGGGACTGCGCGGCGATCGTCGGGATCATCTGATCCCGGCGTGAGCTACAGCAGCGCGTCCGGGTCCAGCAGATCCCGCGCGGCGACCGCGGTGTTCGGGAAGTCCGAGAACACCCCGTCGATGCCGAGCTCGTAGAACTGGAGGTACTCGTTGATCGGGTCTCCGCCGTAGTCCGACGGCAGGCGGCGCTGCTCGTTGCGGAACGTCCACGTGTGCACGAGCAGGCGACGGGCGTGCGCGCGCTGGATGAGGTCGGTCGGCGGCGCGAGCTTGCGGGCCGCCTCACCGGGGCCGGTGCCGAGCGGGTCCTTGAGCGTCGGCACGATGTAGCGCTTCCACGGGCCGATGCCGTCGGCGTACGTGCGGATCTCGTCGAGTCCCGCGTTCGTCGTGAAGTAGCCGAAGGTCCGGGCCTGGAGCACCGGGTCGCCCGACGCGGTCCAGTCGTACGGGCGGTCGAACGGCGGCGCGTACGTGATGGTGCCGTCGTCCGCGACGTCGTCACCGTCGACGAGCTGGACCAGGCGGACGTCCGTGACGCGGTTGAGCTGCTTGAGGTTGCCCTGCTCGAAGGACTGGATGAACACCGGGGCGCCGCGCCGGTTCCAGCCCGCGCGCGTCAGGGACGTCAGGAGCCTGCCCTCGAGCGGCAGGCCGATCTCGCGGTGGAACGTCGGGTGCTTCGTCTCGGGGTAGATCCCGATCGTGCGGCCGGTCTCGCGGGACTTGCGCTTGGCGAGGGCGATGACCTCGTCGAGCGTCGGGATCTTGAACTTCCCGTTGAACCGTTGCGGGCGCTCGCCGAACGCCTGCTTGGCGCGCAGCGTCTTGATCTCCGCCAGGGTGAAGTCGCCGGCGAAGAAGCCGGTGTCGGGCACGCCGTCGACCATCACGGTCTTCTTGCGCGACGCGAACTCCGGACGGTCGGCCACGTCGGTCGTCGCGATGATGTTCGGCTCGTGGCGGGCGATGAGGACGCCGTCCTTCGTCGAGACAAGGTCGGGCTCGATGTAGTCGGCACCATGCTTGATGGCCAGCGCGTAGCCCTCGAGCGTGTGCTCGGGGAGGTAGCCCGAGGCGCCGCGGTGGCCGATGACGAGCGGCCCGTCGGCCGGCTTCGATGGCCTGGGTGACGCGTGGGCGATCGGGGCGAGGACGGCCGCGGCCGCGAGGAGGACCAGCAGGTGGCGAAGCACCCGGGGTGACGGAGACATGCGTGCTCCTTCCGAAGGGATGGGAGCGCGCGAGTCTTCCGCCGTGCACGCCGCAGGACGTGAACAGGTGGGGGTCAACCGGTGAACTGATGGTTGCCGCGACGAGCGGAGGGGGCGGGATTCGAACCCGCGGTCCGGGGTCGCCGGACTCCGGTTTTCAAGACCGGTGCATTCGACCACTCTGCCACCCCTCCGGAGCGCGTCCCAGGCATCGTACGAGGACGCGGGGTGGACGGCGGGCCGCCGCGAACTCTCCTGTCCAATCAGGTTCAAACGTGCGTCCAGGTGAAACTGGCGCGTTGGCGCTCGGTCACTCGACCGAGAAGCGAGATGCCCCGTCCTGCCTATGGTTTCTGGCCGTTCGTTCGGCTGGACGCCATCCAGAACGCCGCGTGTTTCTGGCTGGGCGGTATCGGCACGAACCCACCGGACCTTGAATTCCCGTTGGACGGGAGTACTGTCATCGGCCTGCCGGGGGGTCAGGAAACCGGCTCATTGCTCGTTCTATCCATTCATCGTCGGGGGGAGACCACGATGTCGACGGTCCTGGGCGCGCCTGCGCGCCTCGTGCTCGCGTTTGCCGCGAGCACATTTCTGCTGCTGGGGCTCGCCAGCAGCGCCAACGCGGCGACGTACGCGCAGATTCAGAGTGCGCAGCCGGGTGACACGCTCACCCTGAGTCCTTCGGTCACGCTCACCCCGGGGACCATCACGCAGGCGGGGGATACGCTGGAGATCTCCGGCGCCACGGTCACGTACGGCGAGGCCGGCTCGGGCGAGGGCGTCACCGCCGTCGTGACCGCCGACAGCCTCACCCTCACGGGCGGGTCCTTCACCTTCAAGGACAAGATCGCCACGGGCACGTTCACGCCCGATGCCGACGACCCCATGACCTTCGCCCTCGGCGACACGGCGGCCGCGGAGTCCACCGGCAGCCTGGTGCCCGCCCCGACGGCCGCTCCGGCCGCGCTGCGCACGTTCGCCATCTCCGGGGAAGCGGCCGAGGACGCCGCGCTGGGCCTGCTGCCCACCATCCCTGCGGACAACGGGCCGAACTTCTACACGATCGACATCAACGCCAACGGCGGCACGATCAACGTCAACCTCCGCCAGAAGCAGCGCCAGTCCAGCGGCGCGGTCGTCGAGACCGGCCGGGTGCTGGTGGCGGTCAACCCGATCAACCTGCGCTACCGCGTCGAGGTCATCGACTGGAAGTTCACGTTCGGGCCCAGCAACACCACGCTCAACGCGGTGGTCGCCGGCCAGAGCATCCTCAACCCGTTCGAGTTCACCGGCGTCTCCGGCACGCTCACGGGCGAGGCGCAGCTCGTCAAGGGCCTGTGGCTCACCGGCGGCACGCTGACCTGGGACAAGACCGGCTTCCACGTCGCGGGCAGCGTCCGCGTCGACTGCCAGGAGGGCAGCGTCAGCGCCGGCCTCACCGGCGACATCGTCGACGGCGACGACTGGAAGTTCGCGGTCTCCGGCCAGACCAACGCCGGCTGCACCGTGACGAAGGACCTGACGCTCCCGACGGGCGATCTCACGGGCGAGATCAAGTCCGAGGCAGGCGCCCAGACCGGTCTGCTCGAAGTCGGCGGTGTGGTGCAGACCACGCTGCTGCCCGAGGGCGTCAAGAACTGGGATGCGCGCTTGCGCTTCATCTACGACGGGACGGACGCGGGCAGCTACGTCGCGTTCTACGCGGCGGCCGGCATCGGCACCGCGCAGGGCAAGATCAACTTCGACGGCACGTTCGCGCTGAACGCGGACTTCACCATCCCGTTCGGCAACTCGAGCGTCGCCTTCGACGGTGACCTCAAGCGTGAGACGCCGGGTGGCGCCGTGACCTATGACGTCGGCGGCTCGGCGAACATCGCGATCAACAGCAAGGCGAGCCTCGGCGGCAGCCTGCGCCTGACGAACACGAAGCTGACCCTCGCCGGTGACGTCACGCTGGCGTGCCCGGTGGACGGCACCATCAAGGGCGGCGTCGCGGGTGAGATCCCGCTGACGTCCTCCAAGGACTGGTCGATCGGCATCTCCGGCGGTGCCGGTTCGGCGGGCTGCCAGGTCACGAAGGAGTTCGGCCTGGCCGCTGGGTCGGGCCTCGCGGGTTCGGTCACGTCGGTCGGCGGGGTCGTGTCGTTGAACGCCGACGCGAACGCCACGATCGACACGACGCTGGTCCCGACGAAGACGTCCTTCACCGCGGGCTTCACGTTCGCGGCCTCGCAGGGCGCCTACAGCGTCGCGGTCAACGGCTCGACGCAGGGCGCGGGCTTCGCGGCCAACGTCAAGTCGGACGGCACGTTCGGCCTGTCCTTCAACCTCGACGATCTCGCCCTCGGCGGCGTGACGCTCGGCGCGAAGGGCACGATCGACCGCACCACGCCGGGTGGCGCGGTCGCCTACTCGATCAGCGGCTCGCTGGCCGGCCAGGCGAAGATCTACGAGAACCTGTACCTGCGCGGTGGCTCGCTGAGCATCGACAGCACGGGTGGCCTGAAGTTCAGCGGCACGGTGCGGCAGATCTGCAACACCGGCTACCTTGACGCGTCTGCGACGGGCATCATCGTCGACAGCCGCAACTGGGCCTTCGACGCGAAGGGCATCGCCTCAGCGTGCACCATCGGCCGCGCCGCGAAGTTCAACGGCACGACGTTCTACGCCCAGATCAAGAGCGAGAACGCCAAGGTCCTCTACAACGCCGGCGTCCGGGCCACGCAGATCAACCTGTTCAGCACGTACGTGTTCCTCCTGGGGACCACGACCACGTACCTGACGAACGTCGGCGCCACGATCAGCAACACATGCGACGGCTGCCAGGAGCAGAACAAGTTCCGCGTGTCCTTCGGCGGCACGGGCAACGCGCAGTTCCGCGTGATCCTGCTGCCGGCGAAGATCTCGATCTCGCTCAGCGGCCAGGTGGACATCCGCGGCACGAGCGTCCGCAAGGTCAGCCTCGCGCTGAACCGAAACCTGTTCGCCAGCCAGTTCGCGCAGAACCAGATCGAGATCGACACGGAGAAGGCGTTCACCACGGCAACGTGACGCCGGGAGTGTTCCGGGGCTGATCCGGACCCCCCCCCACCCACCGCTCGCCCGTTCCCGCCGGGCGGGCGGTGTGGCGGCGGGGTCCTCTCCACAGCACCGGACACTTCAGTCCGCCGCCGGGCACGGATTGCCGGCGGACCCAGTCCACCAGCCCGCCGACCGCGACCGAGCACGCGGTCGGCGGGTTGTGGCGTTTCACGGGTACACTCAGACCCTTGTCCGGAGAGGTGGCCGAGTGGCTGAAGGCACTCGCCTGCTAAGCGAGTATGGGGTTTATAGCTCCATCGCGGGTTCGAATCCCGCCCTCTCCGTGCCATTGCGCCCGTAGCTCAGCTGGATAGAGCGTCGGTCTACGGAACCGAAGGTCAGAGGTTCGTATCCTCTCGGGCGCGTGCTGAAGCCCCAGCTATTCGCGGGGGTTTCGTCGTTCCGGGGCGCGCCCGCCGGGAAGCGGGACCCCGAGAAGACCCCGCGACTCGC
>JBPPNC010000002.1:0-52042 GCA_051306365.1 Solirubrobacteraceae bacterium | reverse complement strand
GACCCGCGCTACTACGTGGACTTCACGGGCACGGGCAACAGCCTGAACCCCCTGCACCCGAGCGTGCTGCGGATGATCATGGACTCGCTGCGGTACTGGGTGACCGAGTGCCACGTCGACGGATTCCGCTTCGACCTGGCCTCGGCCCTCGCCCGCGAGCTGTACGACGTGGACCGCCTCTCGGCCTTCTTCGACGTGATCCACCAGGACCCGGTCCTGTCGCAGGTGAAGCTGATCGCCGAGCCGTGGGACGTCGGGCCCGGCGGCTACCAGGTCGGCAACTTCCCCGTCCTGTGGAGCGAGTGGAACGGCCCCTACCGCGACACCGTGCGCGACTTCTGGCGGACGCGCGCGCCGGTCAGCGAGCTCGCCTCACGGTTCACCGGCTCGAGCGACCTGTACCAGGACGATGGGCGAACGCCGTCCGCCTCGATCAATTTCGTCACCGCGCACGACGGCTTCACGCTCCGCGACCTCGTCACGTACGAGCACAAGCGCAACGAGGCGAACCTCGAGGACAACCGCGACGGCACCGACGACAACCGCTCGTGGAACTGCGGTGTCGAGGGCGAGACCGACGACCCGGCGATCCGCGAGCTCCGCGCCCGCCAGCAGCGCAACCTGCTCGGCACGCTCTTCCTCTCCCAGGGGGTGCCGATGCTCCTCGCCGGCGATGAGGTCGCCCACACGCAGCGGGGCAACAACAACGCGTGGTGCCAGGACAACGAGCTGGCGTGGTTCGACTGGGAGTGGGATGACGACCAGCGCGGGCAGCTGGACTTCACGCGGCGGCTCATCGATCTGCGCGCGCGCCATCCGGTCCTGCGCAGCGCGCACTTCCCAGAGGGCGCGCAGAGGCACAACTCCGGTCTGGCCGACGTGTGGTGGTTTCGCACCGACGGGCGGCGCATGACCCGTCGCGACTGGGAGGACCGCGGGCACGTCGTCGGGGTGTTCCTCAACGGCCAGGAGATCGCCGACCTCACCGAGCACGGCCACCGGATCATCGACGACTCGTTCCTGCTCCTGGTCAACGGCGGCCCCGACGACGCGACCTTCGCGCTGCCCTCCCGCCGGTACGGCGGACTGTGGACGCTGGAGCTGTGTACGCACGCGCCGGAGCTCCCCGCCGGGTCGGGGCGATACGAGGCGCGGGCCGAGGTCGCGGTCCCCGGCCGCTCGCTCACTCTCCTGCGCCGCATCGCCTGAGCCGCCCCCGCGCGCCGCGGACCGGTACCCTGCCGTCGCGGGTGGCCTGTCGCGTGCTCATGATGTCGTGGGAGTACCCGCCGATCGTCGAGGGCGGGCTGGCGCGGCATGTCCGCAAGCTCTCCGAGGAGCTCGTCCAGCAGGGCCTGCAGGTCGACGTCGTGACCCGCGGCCGCCGGGCCGACCCGGCGTACGAGGTCCGCAACGGCGTGCGCGTCATCCGCGTGCCCGAGCCATCCGCGCCGAAGGAGCTCGGCGCGTTCGTGCGCTGGGTCGAGCGGATGAACGATGACCTGCTCGCCGCCGCCCACCGTCTCGCGCGACGCGCGCCGTACGACCTCGTCCACGGCCACGACTGGCTTGTCGCGCCCGGGGCGGGCATGCTCGCGGGCGACCTCGGCCTCCCCTATGTCACGACGATCCACGCCACCGAGTGGGGGCGCCACAACGGGCATGTCCAGCGCTTTCCGCAGACGCACATCCACGGCGTGGAGTCGTGGATGGCGCGGCGGGCCGAGCACGTCATCGTCTGCTCGCACTACATGCACGAGCACGTCTGCGACATCTTCGGCGTCGAGGCCGCGCAGGTCCGCGTCATCCCGAACGGCATCGACCCGCTCGACCTGCATCCCGTCGACGACCTCGATGCGCTCCGCGCCCGCTTCGCCGAGCCCGGCGAGCAGCTCGTGCTGCTCATCGGCCGGCTCGTCTACGAGAAGGGCTTCCAGCTCGCGCTCGACGCGCTCCAGCCGATCATCGAGAAGCTCGGGAACGTCCGGTTCATCATCGCGGGTTCGGGCACGCACGAGGAGCAGCTCAAGGAGCAGGCGCGCGAGCTCGAGATCATGGACCAGGGCACGTTCCTCGGGTGGATCGGCGATGACGTCCTGCACTCGCTCTACCGGATCGCCGACCTGACGGTCGTGCCGAGCCTGTACGAGCCGTTCGGCCTCGTCGCGCTCGAGGCGATGGCGAGCGGCTGCCCGTGCATCGTCGCCGACACGGGCGGCCTGCGTGAGGTGGTGCCGGCCGGCGAGCGGGTCGGCCTGCGGTTCAACGGCGGGGACGCCGAACACCTCAGCGTCATGATCGACCGGATGCTGACCGACGAGCCGCTGCGCGACCGCCTCGTCGCCGAGGCGTCGGAATACGTCCTGCGCTTCGACTGGACGGACGTCGCGCAGCAGACGCGTGCGGTCTACGACCAGCTCGCCGGCGTCACGCCGGGCCCTCGTACACCTTCCGCTCGTAGTCCCGAAGCATCCGTGCCGCGCTGAAGCCCGGCGCGAGCGCCCGCATCGAGGCGCGGATCCGCGCGAGCCACGCCTGCGGGATGCCCTCGTCGTCGCGATCGTAGAACGTCGGGATGAGCTCCTCCTCCAGGAGCCGGAACATCTCCGCCGCGTGCCGGTCGTCCTGCGCGGCGTGGTCGTCGTCGATCTCGCCACCGAGCGACCAGCCGAAGTGCGGGTCGTAGCCCTCAGCCCACCAGCCGTCGAGGACGCTGAGCTGCAGCCCGCCGTTGGCCGCGTTCTTCATGCCGCTCGTCCCACTCGCCTCCAGCGGCGGGCGCGGGAGGTTCAGCCACACGTCGCAGCCCTGGACGAGCCGGGCCGCCGAGGCGAGGTCGTAGTCCTCGAGGAAGACGACGCGGGTCGTCGGCTCGCCGGCGGCCGGGTCAGCGAAGAGCTGCTCGACGAGATGCTTGCCGCCCTCGTCGTTCGGGTGCGCCTTGCCGGAGACGACGAGCTGGATGGGCCGATCGCCGGCGAACAGCCGCAGGCCGCGAGCGTGGTCGCGGACGAGGAGGTCCAACCGCTTGTACGTCGCCAGCCGGCGGGCGAAGCCGATGGTGAGCGCGCCGGGCTCGAAGACCTCGGCGGCCGCCTCGACGTAGCCTCGCTCGTCCCCGCGTCCCAGCCGGTCGACGACGCTGCGCTCGCCGACGTACGCGATGAACTCCGCGCGCTGCTGCTCACGGACGCCCCAGAGGACATCGGCGGGGATGTCGTCGACCGGCGCCCAGGTCGCCGGGTCGGCGGCGCGCGCGGGCCAGTCCGAGCCGAGGTGCTCGTCGAGCACCCGGCGCATCGGCGCGCCGACCCACGTCGGGAGATGCACCCCGTTCGTCACGTGGGTGATCGGCACGCCCTCGACCGACCGGCCCGGCCACAGGCCGCGCCACATCTCGCGCGACACGCCGCCGTGCCGGCGGCTCACGGCGTTCGCGGAGCGGCTCGTGCGCAGCGCGAGCTGCGTGATGCCGAACTCCTCGTCGAGGTTCAGCGGGTTGGTGCGGCCGAGGCGCAGCAGCTCCTCGTCGTCGAGGCCGATCTCTCGGGCATACCCTCCGAGGGCGCCGATAGCGCGCGCCGCGGGGTACGCGTCGTTACCGGCGGGGACCGGCGTGTGGGTCGTGAAGACGACCCGCCGGCGGGCGTCCTCGATCACGCGGTCGAGGCGCGCGCCGGCGCCGATCTCCTCGCGGGCCAGTTCGAGCGCGGCGAGCGCCCCGTGCCCCTCGTTGAGGTGCACGAGCCCGGGCTCGATGCCGAGCGCCTCGAGCGCCCGGACGCCGCCCGCGCCGAGCAGCGCGTACTGCGCGAGGCGGATCTGCGGATCACCGACGTAGAGCCGGCCGGTCGTCCACCGGGCGACATGCGAGTTCTCCGGCACGTCCGCATCGAGGAGGTACAGCGGGACCCTGCCGACGTCCACGCGCCATATCTGCGCCGAGACGCGCTCCTGGTTGGCGATGACGCTGATCTTCAGCGGCGCGCCGTCGTCGCCGGTGACGAGGGCGGCCGGCACGCGCGCCGGGTCCGTGTCGACCCAGTACTCGTGCTGGCGCCCGCGGACGTCGAGGCGCTGGCGGAAGTACCCCTCGCGGTACAGCAGGCCGACGCCGACCATCGGGAACGCATCGTCAGACGCCTGCTTGAGGATGTCGCCGGCAAGCGCGCCGAGACCACCCGAGTAGATGGGCAGCGAGCGGTGGACGCCGAACTCCGCACAGAAGAACGCGACGGGATGCTCGGCGGTGACGTCCCCGATCCCGCGGGCGGGGCGGTCGAGATACTCGGCGACCGCACGGTCGAGCGCGGTCGTGCACTCCAGGACGGACGGGTCGGCGGCCGCACGCTCCAGCGAGGTCGACGGCGCCTCTTCGAGCAGCCGGACGGGGTTGCGCCCGCAGCGCTCCCACCGCTCGGCGTCAATGGCTGCGAACAGCTCGTGCCCGCCCGGCACCCAGGACCAGCAGTACTGGTACGCGATGCGCGCAAGCGGCGCAAGCGGTTCGGGCAACCGCCTCCCGAGATCGGCGACGGCGCGGGCGAGATCGTCGTGGCCTGGGTGCATGGGGCGCGATGATGCCAGCCCGGGCCCGCGGACGAGCGGCGGGGTCAGTCCCAAGCGGTGAGCCTGCGGAGGAGGGGGGTCTTCTTCTCGTGGTGCGCGGCCATCCGGCGGAGGATCGAGTCGAGCGTCGCGATGGCGTCGACGATCCGCGGCCCCTTGTTGAGCATCACGCACTCGGCGTGCGCACCCATGGCGGCGTCAGTGATCTCCGCCCGCGACGGGAAGCCGGTCTTCGCCAGCCCCTCGAGCACCTGCGTGGCCCACACCACCGGGACGTGCGCCGCCTCGCACAGCCAGAGCACCTCCTCCTGCACCTCGGCCAGCCGCTCGGGCCCGATCTCGACGGCGAGGTCGCCGCGGGCGATCATCACGCCGAACGGGCGCTCGTGCGAGAGCGCCTCGACGAGCAGGTCGGGCAGCCGCTCGAAGCCCTGGGCGGTCTCGATCTTGAGCATGAGCCCGACGTGCTCACCGCCGTACCCGTCAAGGGTCGCACGCGCAGCCCGGACGTCCTCCGGGCGGCTGATGAAGGACAGGCCGGCGATGTCGGCCTGCTGCGCGACGACCTCGAGCAGCGCGAAGTCCTCGTCGGGCATCGCCGCGTCGCTGAGGTCCGTGTCCGGGAAGTTGATGCCCTTGTTGGCACGCAGCTTCGCCTTGCCGACGCCGGCTCGCGTGATCCGCACCTCGATCCGGTCGGGCGCGACGGTTTCGACGACGCCTGCGATCTTCCCGTCGTCGAAGAGGGCGCGCTCGCCGGGACGCACCTCGGCGAACGCGATCGCCAGCGAGCACCCGATCTCCGCCGGCTCACGGCAGGGGTCGCCGTCGCGCAGCAGCGCGAGCCTGTCGTCGGCGTGCAGCTTCAGCGGCCTGCCGTCGGGCACCTCGCCCGTCCGGCACTTCGGCCCGGGCAGGTCCATGTACACGCCGCACGGCGCGCCGCCGGGCCGAGGGATCGCGCGCACGTTGCGGACCATGGCCTCCCACGCCTCGGGACCGTCGTGGGCCGTATTGATGCGCGCGACGTCCATGCCCGACGCGCTCATCGCCCGCACGAGCGCCGGGTCGGCAGCGGCCTTGGACGGCAGCGTCACCATGATCCGGGTTCTGCGGCCGCGGGCGGGCGGGCCGAGCAGCGCGGCGACGCGCGCACCGAGGATTCGTGGTCCCGCGTCGTAGTCGGGCGCGGCGGCGGACCCCGCAGCTCGCAGCGCGCCGTCGCCGGACAGCTGGTCCAGAACACCCAGGACCGTGTCGAGCGAGGCGAGCACCCGGCCCTCCGATCGCCCCAGGGACGAGAGGCCGTGGTGGGCGAGCCCGCGCTGCAGCTCGCGCACGTCATGAGAGCGCAGCGCGAGGTAGTGCGTGAGGTTGACGGCGCTCTGGCGCGCATCGCCGGAGAGGCGCGCGAGCACGGGCTCGGCGTCGGCTTCGGCCGCGAGCACCGAGGCGCGGAGTGCCAGGAGGTCTCGCGTGACGAGGCCGAGATCAAGAGCCCCGGAGAGCATATGCCCCAACACTGGACCTCGGGGGCGCCGAAGTGGTGACCGAGATGTGAACCCCTGGTGGCGCTTCAGCGTGATCGTGCCGGCGCCGCTGATGGTCAGCGTCGCGCGGCGGTGCGGTCCAGCGTGGTGGCACCGGTGGGCCTCGGCGGACGTCGCCATCGCCCGGTCGAACGTGTCGGACCTAGCGACCGGATCGTCTCGTGGTAGGCGCGGCCGACCTCCAGGTTGATCCGCCGGCGCTGCCCGGGTGTGAGACTTCGACAGGTGCGCGTCACCGCAGAGCTGCGTGGTGATCCCGCTGCGCGGGTCGCCCGCCAGGTCCGCTGCCATGAGGTACGCGCCGCGGTAGAAAGAGAACGGGACGCCAGCATCCGGCCGTGGCGCAGCGGCACGAGTTCCGGGATGCGTGTGGCTGCCTGCTCCTCGAGGAGCGCGACCGGGTCGAATCGGTCCGCCGCGGGCGCCCAGACCCCGTGGCTGCGGCGCGGGACCCTCGCGCGCGCCTCCTTGCCCTTGGCCGCGCGCTCGGCGACGCTGAGGTGCTCCACGATGGGCGCGGCGGGCTTGCGCCCGGCGGGCGGGCGCCCTCCGCGCCGCGGGCTTTCTGGTCGTCGCCCTGCGCGGGGTCGGCATCGCCGGACCCTGTGCGACCCCGCCCGCCCCGGGGGGTAGGCGGACGGGACGCATGGGGCCGGGCTCAGACGACGGTCACAGCTGCGTGACCACGCACTTCGTCTCGAGGTAGTTGTTCAGGGCCTCGCCGCCCATCTCCCGGCCCCAGCCGGACTCCTTGTAGCCCCCGAACGGCAGCGCCGCGTCGAAGACGTTGTAACAGTTGACCCACACCGTTCCGGCGCGGATCGCGCGGGCCGTCTCGTGGGCCTTCGAGAGGTCCCGGGTCCACACGCCGGCCGCCAGGCCGTAGTTCGTCTCGTTGGCGATCGGCGGAATGTCGGCCGCGTCCTTGAACGGCTTGGCGACGACGACCGGGCCGAAGATCTCCTCGGCCTCGACCTTCATCTTCGGATTCGTGTCGGTGAGCACCGTCGGCGCCATGAAGTAGCCCTTGTCGCCCATGCGCTTGCCGCCCGCGACCGCGCACGCGCCCTCGGCGGCGCCCGCGTCGAGGAAGCCGGTCACCCGGTCGAGCTGCTCCTGGCTGACGAGCGGGCCCATCTCGGTGTCCGCCTCGAACCCGGAACCCACCTTCATCGTCTTCGCGATGTCGCTGATGCCCTGCAGGACGTCGTCCCAGACCTTCTCCTCGACGTACAGCCGGGAGCCGGCCGCGCAGCACTGCCCGTGGTTGAAGAAGATCGACATCGCGGCGCCGGGGATCGTCGTCTCCAGATTGCTGTCGGCGTAGACGACGTTCGGCGACTTGCCGCCGAGCTCGAGCGTCAGCTTCGTCAGGTTGCTCGCACCCGCCGCGCCGACGATGAGCTTGCCGACCTCGGTCGAACCGGTGAACGCGACCTTGTCGACGTCGCCGTGCGCGGCCAGCGCCGCGCCCGCCTCGCCGAAGCCGGTGACGATGTTCACCACGCCCGGCGGGATGCCGGCCTCGAGGATGAGCTCGCCCAGGCGCAGCGCGCTCAGCGGCGTCTGCTCGGCGGGCTTCAGGATGATCGTGCAGCCCGCGGCCAGCGCCGGGCCGAGCTTCCACGCGGCCATGAGCAGCGGGAAGTTCCACGGGATGATCTGGCCGACGACGCCGATCGGGTCACGTGTCGTGTACGCGTGCCACTGGGCGTCGGGCATGTACGGGACGTTGGGCTGGATCGTCTGCCCGTTGAGCTTCGTGCACCAGCCCGACATGTAGTGAAAGAGGTCGGCGGCGAGCGGGATGTCGGCGGCGCGCGCGACGGCGTAGGGCTTGCCGTTGTCCAGGGTCTCCAGCGCGGCGAGCTCGTCGCCGTGCTCGAGGATGAGGTCGCCCAGCTTGTGGATGAGCCGGCCGCGCTCGGACGGCTTCATGGTGTGCCACGGGCCGGACTCGAAGGCGGCGCGCGCGGTCTTCACGGCGCGGTCGATGTCCTCGGACGACCCCTCTGCGACCCGGCAGAGCAGCTCACCCGTGGCGGGGTTCAGCACCTCGAACGTCTTGCCCGACGCGGCGTCGACCCAGTCGGAACCGATGAGCATCGGGTGGTCGTGGCCGACGAACTCGCGTGCGTGTGCGTCGACCTGGATCTCTGTGGCCATCACGGTCTCCTCTCGCGGCCTCCCCGGCCGCGGTTGTGCCTGTGACGATGAACGTATGGCCGGGCGGGTTGCAGACCCGTTGCGAGGGCCGGCTGCGCGTTGATGCACCCGCCAGGCTCCACGGTCGAACGTAGCGCGCGCGGCCGCGCGGCGCGCAGGTCGTGCAACCCCGCTGCAACCCGCCATCTGGTCTCTACCCTGGTGTACCACCGCTTGGAGGAGCGAGGCTGTGCAGCAGAACCCGTGGGTCGCCCTGGACGCGACGACGGACCGTCGTCGGCTTGCCCGTGCGCTCGCGCGCGCCCGCGACGCGGCACTGGGCGGTGGTGAGGCGGCTCCACAGCGTGTGCGCGAGGTGATCGTCGAGTCCTGGGCGCGCAGCGGCGAGGCCGGCGTGGCGCCCGCGGGCGAGCTCGCCCCCCGGCTGCTGTCCGCCGAGGCCGCCGGCGAACGCTGGCGTTCGCACCCCCTCGCGGGCGGCATGGCGATGCTCCGAGCGCTGCTCGCCGACGTGCACGACGACGCCAAGCAGGTCGTGCTCGTCTGCGACGCCGACGGCACGATCCTGTGGATCGACGGCGAGCCCGCGGTGCTCGACGAGGCGCAGTCCATCAACCTCGCCGTCGGCACCGGCTGGGCCGAGGGCCGCGCGGGGACCAACGCGATGGGCACCGCCCTGGCGGTCGACCATCCCGTGCAGGTGTTCAGCGCCGAGCACTACGCGCAGGCGGTGGAGGAGTGGACGTGCAGCGCCGCGCCGGTCCACGACCCGGAGACCGGGGAACCCGTCGGCGTCGTGGACCTCTCCGGGGAACTCGCGACCGCGCACCCGCATTCGCTGGCGCTGGTCAGTGCGGCCGCGCAGATGCTCGAGGCCGGCCTGGCCCACGAGGCCGCGCAGCGCAACGAGCGGCTGCGCGAGCGCTACGGCGGCGCGGTCGGCGCGGGCGGCGGGCAGGCGGGCGCGCTCGTCGCGCCGTCGGGCCGCGTGCTCCTGAGCGCCGAGCCCGTGTGGGGCCGCCTGGCGCGGCTCGACCTCCCCGAGGAAGGCGGCGAGGTCGCGCTCCCGGGCGGGCCTGCGCGCGTGGAACGCGTCGGCGACGGCGACGCGTACCTGCTGTGGCGCACCGGCGCGCACGCCGCGACGACCACCAGCGCCTCGGCGACCGCCCGCCTGTCGGTCCGCGCACTGGGGTGCGACCGGGCGCAGCTCGACCTCGGCGAGACGAAGATCGAACTGACCCCGCGGCGCAGCGAGATCCTCCTGCTGCTGCTCCTCGAGCCGGCGGGCATGTCGGCGGAGCGCCTGGCTATCGAGCTGTACGGCGACTTCGGGAAGCCCGTGAGCGTGCGCGCGGAGCTGTCCCGGCTGCGGCGGCTGCTGGGCGACCGCCTGGAGGCCAACCCGTACCGGCTGCGCGGCGCGGCGTCGTCGGACGTGGAGACCGTCGAGAGCCTCATGACCGACGGCTCGCTCGCCCGGGCGCTCGAGCGGTACACCGGCCCGCTGCTGCCCGCGTCGGAGGTCCCGGCGATCGTGGAGGTCCGCGAGCGGCTGGACTACGAGCTGCGCGAGGCGGTGCTGCGCAGCGGCGACCCGTCCCTGCTGCACGCGTGGCTGGCGACCCCGTCGGGGCGCGACGACATCGTCGCCACCCGCGCGCTCGTCGAACTGCTCGACCCGGCCGACGAGCGCCGGGCCGGCGCGCTGTCGCGACTGCGGCGACTCAGCCAGCCGCCGGGTGATCGCCGCCGGGCCCGCCGCCGCGCCTGACCCGCCCCTCGGGGCCCCCGGGGCCCCCGAACGGCAGATCGACGTTGCTATAGCGACGTCGATCTGCCGCTCACCTCACTTCGCCGCGCTCGTCGACGCCTTCAGCTGCCATACGGCGACCGCCGATCCCGAGCGGGTGCTCGAAGCGCCCATGACCGCCTGGGAACGCGTGATCGTCACGCAGCCTGGTTAGAGCGCGGCCAGCCCGTCGGCCAGCGCGCCCGCGAGCAGGTCGATCTCCTGCTGCCCGCAGACCAGCGGCGGCGAGACCGCCACCCCGCGCCCCAGCGGCCGGACGAGCACGCCGCGCTCGCGCACGGCGAACTGCATCCGCCCGGGGAGCCCGGGCTCGGCCGCCAGCGCGTCGGCGTCGAACTCGATCCCGGCCAGGAACCCCATCCCGGCACGGACCTCGCCGACCAGGTCGTGCCCGGCCAGCGGCGCCAGCGCGGCAGCGAGCGGTTCCTCCAGCTCGCGGCCGCGAGCGATCACGTCGTCGCGTTCGTAGAGGTCGAGGGCGGCGAGCGCCGCCGCGCAGCACGCCGGGTGTCCCGCGTACGTGGGACCGTGGCGCAGCACCGGCGCACCGGCCTGGCCCGGGAAGAACGGCGCCGCCACCTCCGCGGTGACCAGCACGGCGCCCAGCGGCAGCGTCCCCGACGTCACGCCCTTCGCGATCGTGACCATGTCCGGCGTCACCGGCCAGCGGTCGATCCCCAGCCAGGTCCCGAGCCGACCGAACGCGCAGATCACGCAGTCGGCGACGAGCAGCACCCCTTGGCGTGCGCAGATCTCCGCGACCGTCTCGAGGTAGCCGTCGGGCGGCAGGTGCACGCCGCCGGCACCGATCACCGGCTCGCAGAAGAACGCCGCGACACGGTCGGGGCCCACACGGACGATCTCCGCCTCAAGCGCCGCGGCGTCGTCGTGCGGCACGCTCGACGCGTGCTCGAGCATCGGCCCGAAGCCGGCGAGGTTCGCCGGGATCCCGCCGATGCTCGTGCCGATCCCGTGTGTGCCGTGATACCCGTGGCCCCGCCCGATGAGGTGCACGCGGTCGGGCTGCCCCAGCTCGGCGAAGTGGCGTCGGGCGATCTTCGCGGCGGTGTCGATCGCGTCGCCGCCGCCCGACCCGAGGAACACCTTGGCCCCGGGGCCGGGCATGAGCGCGGCCAGCCGGTCGGCCAGCTCCAGCGCGGGCGCGTTCGCGAAGTCCCCGAAGATCGAGTAGGCGTCGAGCTCGCGCATCTGCCGTGTGACGGCGTCCGCGATCTCCCGCCGGCCGTGTCCAAGATTGGCGTACCAGAGGGCCGCGGTGCCGTCGAGATACCGGGTGCCGTTCTCGTCGAACACCCAGGGACCCTCACCGCGGGCGATGACCAGGCGCGCGCCGTCGACCGCGCCCATGTCCGCGAAGGGGTGCCAGAGCGCGTTCAGCTCTGGTCCGCGCACTTGTCCAACCCGAGCTCGCCGGCGACCCTGTCGCTCTTGGTGTCGACCTCGGCCGCCCCGCCGAGGGCCGTCTGGATCTGCTCCTGGTTTCCGGTTTTCCCCGCCTCGGCGAGGCCGTCGAGCGACTCCACGCTCTCCCGGCCGAGCTTGACCAGCTCGTCGTGCTGCTCCTCGAGGTCGCTCGGCGGCTGCAGCGCGTCGAGCTCGTCGATGAGCTGGTCGAGCTCGACCTTCGCCTTGCCGGCGTAGTCGGCAACCTGTTGGATGGACTTTGGCTGCGAGATCTCGCGGACGTCCTTCTCGTACTGCTCGCACGCCGCATTGCCCTTCGCGCGGTAGTCCTCCGCGGTCAGGGCGTCGTCATCGCCGCCACCGCAGGCGGCGAGCGCGACGGCGCAGGTCAGCGTCAGGGCGAAGGGGCGGCACAGGGACATGCCTCGGCATTCTGGCGGAACCCTGTGCCGCCTGCGATCAGACGCCCACGCAGTCGGTGAGCCCGAGCGGGAAGGTTCATGTCGAGCCCCTCTCGACCGTTCGCGGCCGCAGGCTGAGCGCGACGCGCGCGCCGTAGACACCGGCGCGGCGCCCGCCGAGCACCACCGCGACGACGAGCCCGTACGCCGCGACCGCCCCGATCGAGCTGGCGCTGATCACGAGCCCGGCCGCCATCGCGCCGGCGACGCCCTCCGCTGCAAGGGTCGCCAGCGTCGCCCCCGGGCTGGCGGCCGGGCCCAGCGGCAGGAGGCCGAGCACCCCGAGCGTGCCGACGAGCAGCGCGACGTCCGCCACCTCGCACGGCACGCCACAGGCCACGAGGATGAGCCACACCCGCACCGCGGTCACGGCCGTGATCGCGGCCGCGACCGCCAGCAGCACAGCCCGGCGCCGCCGGTCGGCGAGCACCGCCACGCCGCGCACGGCTGGGCGCGTGTGGCCCCAGCGCGCGCACGCGGCGCGCGCCGCCGGCCCGAGCACCAGCAGCACCGCGACCCCGGCCACCGCCAGCCACGGCTCCCAGAGCGCCAGCAACAGGACGACGCAGCACGCCTCCGCGAGCGCGATCGGCAGGTCCGCCAGCGCAAGCTGCAGCGGGCGCGGCGCGTGGTCGCCGCGCCAGCGCCGCAGCAGCGCGACGCGCACCGGCAGCCCGAAGTGGCTCTGCACCGTCCCCGCGCCGAACGCCCCCGCGTTCGCGCCGTGCACCGCCTCGCGGTCGAGTGGCCGCCCGTCGATCGCGGCGATCGCCACCCGCCAGCCCTCCGACCGCAGCGCGAGGGTCACGGCGTGGAGTGCGATCGCCCCGAGCACCGCCGCGACGGGCACCACCCGGAGCGCCTCCCCGACCTCGCCGGCTCGCCAGATGACGACACCCGCGACGGCGGCGAGTGCCGCCACCGTGCTCGCCGCCGGACCGAGTCGACCCATGCGCACAGCCGGAGAATCCCCTGCTCAGCGACGTATTCTGTGACGATGCGGTGAACGTGCGGCCGCACCGAGCGCGTGCCCTTGACCGGCGCCGGCGCCGTCGAACCGCCCGCAAGCGGTCGGACGCGGCTCGTCAGCCACGTCACCTTGCGCTTCCCAGGCCCCGCCCGGCGCGCGACGCCCGTCGCGACGGCGCCGCGCTCAGGCCCCTGCTGGAAGCCCGCTGAACTCCCGCGCGACCCGCAGTGTCATCGCCTCGATCGCCAGCTCCTCATTGGGGTTGAGCTGGAGCGACGCCCGCGTGTCCTCGACGTGCACGAGCGCGGCCCGCAGTCGATGCCCGCTGTGGCCGTCGGCGTCCTCGCGCAGCGCGGGCAGCCGGTCACTGTGGTGCACGAGGTCCTCCGCGCCGTCGGCGACGCACGCCACGTCGCGGTACCAGAGGCCGACGAGCTGCAGCCCGTGGTCGAGCGCCGCGGTCCGCGCCCGGCGCTGCGCGCGCGTGGCGCCCTCCTCGCGCTCGCGCTTCACCCGCCTCTGATCCTTCTTCGGCACGAGCTCGAGTTCGTCGTCGAGCCCCTCCAGCGCCGCGGCGCCCGCCTCCTCACCGGTAGCCTTCGCCGGGTCGAGCAGCGCCAGCCAGGGCGCTCCGGCGAGCTGGTCGCGCAGCGCCGCGCGCGCCAGGTTCTCCGACGCCGCGCGCAGCGCCGGGCCCGACCCGAGCGCCAGCGCGAGGGCCCGCTCGCCGTCACCGAGCGCGAGCCGCGCGCAGGCGTCCGCCGTCTCGGGCGGTACGCCGCGCGTGCCGACGAAGCGCGCGAGCTCCTCCACCGGCGGCGCGTCGAACCGCACGTCCTGGCAGCGCGAGCGGATCGTCGGCAGCACGTCCCCCGGGCGCGAGGACAGCAGCAGGAGATGGGCGAACGACGGCGGCTCCTCCAGGGTCTTGAGCATCCGATTGGCCGCCTGGTCGTTGAGCTCGTCGGCCGCCTCGATCACGAATACCCGGCGGCGCGCCTCGAACGGCGTGCGCGTGGCGGCCGCCACGACCGCCTCGTCGATGTCGCCCACCAGAATTCCCGCCGCGCTCTTCGGCGTGACCCACGTCAGATCAGGGTGCGCGCCGTGCTCGACGCGCGCGGCGACCGCCTGCGCCTCAGTGGCGCCGAGGCCGTCGCTCAAGAGCGCCGCGGCGAACGCCCGGGCCACGGCGCGCTTGCCGCTGCCCGCCGGGCCATGGAAGAGGTAGGCGTGCGACGGCGTCACGGGGGGCCGGAGCGCAGCGCCGAGCACCGCGGCCGCGTGCGGATGGCGTTCGGTCCCGGAGAGCATGCCCGCGCATCCTAGGCCCGGCGGTCCCCGCCTTGGCGCGCCCTCCGCGGCAGGCCGACCGGCGCGGCGCCGGCGCGTCGCCCAGTACGAGACAGGCGAGCCCCGCCGTCGGGATGGCGGCCAGGACGATCGCGGCGAGGACGCGGGCCACGTCCAGCGAGCCGGAGAGGTGTGCCAGCCACGCGGCGCCCAGCGTCGCCGAGATGACGAAGATCGAGACGAGGAACAGGCGGCGCAGGGACACGGAGCTGAGGAAACTGAGAGAAGACGACCCATTCCCTTCTTCGGCTCGAACCCCGCCGGGCATGAGCCAATTGTACGAGGACGGATAGGGTGCCCGCCCATGTCCGGCCGCCTCATCACCGTCGAGGGCCTCGACGGTGCGGGGAAGTCCACGCTCGCCGTCGCGCTCGTCGACGCGCTGCGCGACCGCGGCGCCGACGTCGAACTGCTCCGCGAGCCCGGCGGCGTCCTGCTCGCCGAGCGCATCCGGACCCTGGTGAAGGACCCGGCGCTGCCGTGCGGACCCCGGGCCGAGGCGCTCCTGTACGCCGCCGCGCGTGCGCAGCTCGTCGAGGAGACCCTCGCCCCGACGCTGGCCTCCGGGCGCACCGTGCTGCTCGACCGCTTCGTCGACTCCTCCCTGGCCTACCAGGGCGCCGGCCGCGAGCTCGGCGTCGCGGAGATCGCGGCGCTCAACGCCTTCGCCACGGGCGGGCTGACCCCGGACCGCACGCTGCTGCTGCGCGTCGCCCCCGAGACCGGCCGCGCGCGGCTCGACGACCGCGGCGACGCCCCCGATCGTCTGGAGCTCGCGGGCATCGAGTTCTTCGCACGCGTCGCATCCGCGTACGATGAGCTGGCCGCAGCTGAACCAGCACGGTTTCGGGTGCTCGATGCGGGCGGGACGGCACCTGAGGTTCTCGCCGATGCACTGGCCGCCTTGCGCGACCTGGTGCCTTGACGCGATGCTACGCACCTTCATGGCGATCTTCGAACTCCACGCCTTCACCCGCTCGGCCGCCGCGCCGGGCTGGGAGGTGCTGCGTCTGGAGGGCGTCTGGCGCGCCGGATCCACGAAGCGGCTGCCCTACGCGTGGCTCGTCGTCGACGACGGCCGCCGCGCGCTGCGGGTCATGCCGGCCCCGGCGGTCGCGCACCCGGTCGCCGATCCTGCGGGCAGCCAGTGGTCCGCCGTCTTCCCGCTCCCGAGCGATCTGCTGGCCACCGGCCGGCTCGCCTACGCGCTGCGCTGCGGCGACGTCGTCACGATCGACCTGCCGCGCCCCACCGCGGGCGCGCCGGACCCGTCGGGCGCCGACGCGGCCGCCGCCGCGGCTGCGGGCCCCGGGGTCGCCACCGCCCAGTACAACGCGGCCGAGGCCGACCGCCAGCGCGCGGAGCTCGAAGGCCGGGTCCGCAACGCCGAGGCGCGGGCTCGGGCGTCCGAGCGTGCGCTGGAGGCGTCACGTGCGGCGCTCACGCTGGCCGAGGAGTCCCGGCTCGAGCGTGAACAGCGCGATGCTGCCGCCACCCGGGCGCCCGCGCCTGTGCCCATCTCGCCGACGACGTCACGTACCGAGGAATCCATCGGTACGTGAGCACGATCGTTCCGTAGCGAGGGAGCGTGCTTGTGCGCGTGGGTTGGAGTCCAAGGAGTAGCTGGGTGCAGGTGTGCCGTTTGGCGAACCCCCATCAGGACACCACGCCCGTCAGGCACGGTCGCCACGGCGCTTGACGATGGGGTGGCCCGCAGGACCCGCCCGCAAGCCTGCCCGGTGAACGTCCGGCATACGGGACACACTCCAGGTCGATGAGCGGCATGTTGATCGGCTACGCCCGGATCTCGACCGACGAGCAGGATCTCGCCGCTCAGCGCGCCGGCCTCGAGGCGCTCGGCGTAGACGTCGGCCGGCTGTACGTCGACCACGGCCTAACCGGGACGAACCGCGATCGGCCCGGGCTGCGCGAGGCGATGGCGGCGTGCCGCGAGGGCGACACGCTCGTGGTCACCAAGCTCGACCGGCTCGCCCGGTCGATCCCCGACGCCCGCGACATCGTCGACGAGCTCACCCACCGCGGCGTCAAGCTGCAGATCTCCGGCTCGGTGCACGACCCGACCGACCCGGTCGGCCGGCTCTTGTTCAACACGCTGGCGACGGTCGCCGAGTTCGAGCCTGATCTCATTCGCGCGCGTACGCGCGAGGGAATGAAGATCGCCAAGGCCCGAGGCCGGCTGAAGGGCAAGCAGCCCAAGCTCAGCCCCAAGCAGGAAGCGCACCTCGTCAAGCTGCACCACGCCGGTGAGCACACCAGCAGCGAACTCGCCGAGCTATTCGGCGTCGCGCGATCGACGGTGTACCGGGCCGTCGCGCGTGCCGGTACCTGCGGTCGCTGACGGGCGTAGCGGCGGAGCCGGCTACGTCTCCCCGTGGTTCCGGTCGCCGTGCGGCGTGCTCGGCCACAACGGTCGAAGCCCGGAGCCGTAGACGCCGTAGATGTAGGGCCCGGGTCGGGCAGCAACACGCGTACTTCGCGCGAGGTTGCTTACGAACCGCTCGGCCTGCTGGGCGCCGCGGAGGTTTGCCTTGGTCAGACAGAACGCTCGGACCTCATGGTCAATGAGCGCCTGCAACTCGGCAGGGCGGTAGCGCACCTTCGCGTCCTTCATCAGCACGACCCAGCCGTTGCGTCCGCGTCACCAATCCACTCCTCGTCGGCAAGGCCCTGGCCGACCCGCTCGCCGTAGACGTCGGCCATCGTGTGGACCACGGCGCCCGCCTCACGTAGGGCCTGAGGAACGATGTGCCGGCCGAGGCTACGGTCGACGAAGCACTCAGGCGGCGAGTCGGAGGGCAACTCGGATGACGTCCTCAACCTCTGGCGCTGGGACGCCGAAGTCCTCAGAGATCGCCGCGAAGCCGTCCCCGGCCTGGAAGCGGTCGACGAGGTCCTCCACGCGCGCGCCGCCGTGGACGACGAGCGGCTGGCCGAAGGCTTGGCGCGGGTCGACGAGGACCTCGGCCGTCGCGTACGCGGGCAGATGAAGCTGCTCGGCCCACCCGTCGTCGCCATAGGTGATCCGCTTGAGGTATTCGCGGATGACCTCTTGGAAGTGCTGCTGCCCGGTACGCACGACCGTCAGGAGCGCTTCGTCGTCGGTGTCCTTCGCGTAGTCGAAGATCACCTCAGCGCCGTCGGTGTAGACGCGCTTGGACGCCAGCGCGTGGTCGAGCCCGAACTCCTCGCTCAGCTTCGCGACCGCCGGTCGGATGCGCTGCATGGGCACCCCGGCCTTGCGCAGTGCGCTGAGGACGAAACCCTCGGCGAATCCGGTGAACGGGACCGTCGCGTTGCGCCCAGCGCGGGGAAACACCGTGACGAGAGGCTCGGCGTTCTTCGGTCGAGCCCAGAGATGCAGGGTGGAAGCAGGAACGTCGAGGTAGGCGGCGCTCTCGCGCAGCGTAAACAGCGCACGACTGAGTCGTGGGTCATCCGGCGCGAGGGCCGCGAACGCTGTCTCCTTGGTAGCCACCACCCTGATCGTATCCGCCACCGAGGTCGTCCCCGAGGGCGAATCGCCCGGCGCATCGTCACCCGCGCGTGGGAGGCTTGCCGCGTGAACGCGGGCAACAACGGGGCCGAGAAGGCCGAGCTACATCGGACGATCTGGCGGATTGCCAACGACCTGCGCGGCAGCGTCGACGGCTGGGATTTCAAAAGCTACGTGCTCGGCATGCTGTTCTACCGGTTCATCTCGGAGAACCTCGCGGCCTACCTCAACGACGCTGAACGCAAGGCGGGGAACCCCGACTTCGACTACGCGGCGCTCAGCGACGAGGACGCTGAGTTCGGCCGCCGCGAGACCGTCGTCGAGAAGGGCTTCTACATCCTTCCGTCGGACCTGTTCGTCAACGTCCGCGCGAGGGCCCGGCACGACGAGAACCTCAATGAGACCCTGTCCCGCGTCTTCGCCGATATCGAAGGATCGGCGGTCCGCGCCGACTCAGAGGACGACCTTAAGCCGTACCGAAAGCGGGTGCCGTCGCAGAACCGGCGGAGCTTGGTGCCATCGTCGCGCCGTGCGAACGGTTCTCCCGCTGCCACATGACGCACCGACGCACGCCAAACGCGTCGGGTCCTAGCCACGCGTCAAATCCGGTCCCCTCCCCCGCCGGCCGCCGGCGCTACTCATCGCGGTCGTAGCCCTTGCGCGTTTCGTAGCCCTCGAGCAGACGAGCGACGCGTGCCGGCGAGGTCGAGCAGTACGCCCGACAATTGTTATTACGTCAACTAGTCGGCCCGCGACGTTGGTACAAGGGACTGTGGCTTAGGGCTGCAGCGGCGCGACCGCGTCGGGCTCGGCGGACTCGTCGGCCGTGCCGGTGTCCGGCGTGGTCGGGTCCACCGGCGGGATGCTCTGCCCACCGTCGGGCTGCGTCTCGGGAATCGCCAGCGGGTCCTGCTGCGGCGTCAGCGGCGTGCCCGTCGCCGTCGGCGACCCGGCGGGCGGCGCCTCGAACGCCGCGGCGGCCGTCGCGAGGTCCTTCGTGCCCGGGCCGCGCGGGTCGAGCGCGAGCGCACGTTCGGCGGCGAGGGTGAACCCGGCGCGGTCGGCCTGGGCGCGCGCGACCTCGGCGAGCACGACCCACGCCGCGGCATTCTCCGGGGTGCGGTCGACGGCCTCCAGTGCGAACTGCCGGGCCTGTGCGAACCGCCCGCGCTTGATGGCGACCGACGCCTCGGCGATCGGGCCGCGCGCGGAGAGCGGGTCGAGGCTGGAGGCGACCGCGGCGTCGAGCGCGGCGGCCTGCTGGCGGTCGGCCGTCCCGTCGGCGGGCAGTGTGAGCGCGGCCCGGGCCTTGAGCTCCGCACGCGCGGGCAGCGCGATGGAGAGCGCGAGCGCGGCGAGGGCGAGGACCCCGGCGAGGAGCGCGAGCACGCGAGCCGGCTCGCCCGGGTCGGTGAGGCCGAGCGCGCGACGCCTGCGCAGCAGGCCCGGGTCGGGCGCCAGCGCCGCCACGGTGCCGAGCATGAGCAGCGCCGGGATCGTCACCCCCGGAGCGAGCAGCGTCGTCTGCCAGGCCCCGGCGAAGACCCACGCCGTGCCGCCTGCGGCCATCGCCGCCGCGATGGTGCGCTCACGCCCGTCGGGCAGCGCGCGCACGCGGAGGATCGCGGCGATCATGAGCAGCAGCACCGCCCCGGAGCCGAGCAGCGTGCCGATCACCCCGCCCTCGGCGAGGAGTGTCATCGGCTGGCTGCTCGCGCTCGCCGCGGGGAACGGCGCGTCGCGGTAGCGCAGGTGCTCGTTCTCGAACGCGCCCATGCCGAAGCCCTCGACGGGTTTGTCGGAGAACATGCCGGCCGCCTCCTGCCAGAGATCCCAGCGCCGGTCCGCGTTGGGGGTGCCGAAACGGTCGGGTTCGGCGAGCTGGGCGGGCGGGTCGTCGATCACGTCGTCGCGCAGGCGCTCGAGCGCGCCGCGCACCCCGCCGTCGGACTGCGCCGCCAGCACGATGACGACGACCGCGGCGACTGCGGCGGTCACCATCGCGACCCGGCGGCCGAGTGGGTTGGGCGTACGCCGCGGCGCGGTCTCCCGCCGCTCGATGAGCAGCAGCGCCCAGCCGATCGCCAGCAGCGCGATGAAGCCGGCGAGCAGCACGCCGCCGAGGACGACGCCGTCCTCCACGCGCGTGTCCTCGGGCACGCCGTTCTCCCCCAGGCCGGTGCGGGTCAACGCCAGCGCGTACGCGGGAGCGGCCGCGAGGACGGCCGCCGAGAACCAGCCGACCATGCCGGTGCCGCTGCGCCGCAGCCAGGCGAGGACGACGACGCCGATGAGCAGCGCGACGACCGCCCCGCGCGACGCCGCGAGCGTGAGCGTCACGAGCTGAAGCCACAGCGCGGTGAGGCCCGCCAGGCGCCAGGCGGCCGTGCGATTCATGTCAGTGCAGACCGCGAGCGCCAGCGGCACGCCGATGGCGCACAGCAGGCCCAGCGCCGCCGGGCTCCCGAGCGGGCCGGCGAGCCGCGCGACGCTCTCGCCCTCGTCGAAGACGGCGGGCAGCACCCGGCCGGCCAGCGCGCAGAACGCGGTGAAGGCGATGGCGCCCAGCAGGCCGAGCCCGAGACGATCCGCGGCCCGCGAGCAGGACGCACCACACGTGAACGCCAGCAGCACGACCAGGGCGTAGACGAGCGCCCGGTTGATCCAGAGCCAGGACTCGCCCGGCGTGACGCTCCACAGCAGCGAGATCCCCGACCACACGCCGAGCAGCACCATCAGCGCCAGGCCGACCCACGCCACGCGCGGCGCGTGCGGCGCGACGGACTCGGCCAGCAGCCACGCGACGGCGACCGCGAGCGCGACGGCGACGACCGCCAGCTCGGCGGTACGGGCGACGTCGAGGCCGAAGACGTCGATGCCGAGCATCGCCACGGCGGCGAGCGCCACGAGCACGGCGACGAGCGGCGCCCCGGGCTGGCGGGGCCCGCCGGCGGGGAGCACGGACGAGGTGATCGTCGGCTGCGACGAGGGACTGGAGACGGCCATCAGAAGGTGGTGCCGACGGCGGCGAGCGGCCGGGCCGGGACACGGCCGATGCTACCGTCCGCTCTCGCCATGTGGACGCGATCCGCACGCGCGTGCGCCCTCGTGGCGCTCGCCTTCGCTGTCATGCCGGCCACGCCCGCGGGGGCCCAGGGCCTGTCCGAGCTGCTCGAGAACCTCACCGGGGACACGAGCACGTCGACGACGCCCGCGGCGCCGGTCACCACCGCGCCGGCCGAGACCGCTCCCGCCGCTCCCGCGACACCTGCGGCGGCGACGCCGGCCCTCCCGGCCGATCCCGCCGCCGCGGGCGCGACGCCCACCCCGCCGGCCGCCGAGCAGCCGCCCGCGGGGGTCACCGACGAGCCGATCGCCCCCGCCACGAAGGAGGACCGCGGCTCCACCGCGGTGCCCGCGGTGCTCGTCGCCCTGGCCGTCCTCGCCGTCGTGCTGCTCCTCGGCGCGGCGGCCTGGGCGCTCGCCCGCTGGCTCTCGTTCGACCCGCGCTGGATGCAGCGCTGGCGTCACGCCTCCCGCGAGGCCTCCTACCGCGCGTCCGGGATGTGGGCGGACTTCTCGGACTGGGTCAGGCTCGGACGTTAGGACTCCGGCGTCGTTTCCCGCAAGGAGCGGGAAGGTCGGCCGGCGTGCCCTTGCGCCAGATCGCGCGGCCGTAGAATGGATGGAGTCGGAGCGCTCGCCGCGCCCCGGAATTCGGCCTATATCGGAACGAGCAGGCAAAAGGCGTTCCGACCGATGGCAGCGGCAGCATTTCCCCCCCGCTCATGAGCCGCGGGAGTCCGATCAGTCGGGAGAGGAAGCAGATGGAGAGCACACCGCAGACAGCCCTCATGGATGACGTGCAGCCCGGTCAGGCGCTGTCGATCAGTCGGTATTTCACGACGCCGGGAGTGCACCCATTCGACACGGTGGAGTGGGAGATCCGCGACGCCCGCATCGGTCACGGCGGCAAGGTCGCCTTCGAGCAGAAGGACGTCGAGTTCCCGATCACGTGGTCGCAGAACGCGACGAACATCGTGGCGCAGAAGTACTTCCGCGGGCAGCTGGACTCGCCCACGCGTGAGCGCTCGGTCAAGCAGATGGTCGGCCGCGTCGCCGGCACCATCGCCGACTGGGGCCGTCAGCGCGGCTACTTCGCGACGGCCGAGGACGGCGACGCCTTCGAGGCCGAGCTCACCTACCTGCTGCTGCACCAGATGGCGGCGTTCAACTCGCCCGTCTGGTTCAACGTCGGGTTCGAGGAGAACCCGCAGTGCTCGGCCTGCTTCATCCTGAGCGTCGACGACACGATGGACTCGATCCTCGACTGGAACACGCGCGAGGGCAAGATCTTCCGCGGCGGCTCCGGCTCGGGCATCAACCTCTCGAACATCCGCGGGTCCATGGAGCCGCTGAGCAAGGGCGGCACGGCCTCCGGGCCGGTGTCGTTCATGCGCGGCGCCGACTCCTGGGCGGGCACGATCAAGTCGGGCGGCAAGACGCGTCGCGCGGCGAAGATGGTCGTCCTCGACATCGACCACCCGGACATCCGCGAGTTCATCTGGTGCAAGGCCAAGGAAGAGGACAAGGCCGAGGCGCTGCGCGATGCGGGCTTCGACATGTCCATCGACGGCGACGGGTTCAAGTCGATCCAGTACCAGAACGCCAACAACTCGGTCCGCGTGTCGGACGAGTTCATGCGCGCGGTGGAGAACGACGAGGACTGGCACCTCATCGGCCGCCAGACCGGCGAGCCCGTTGGCGAGCCGATCCCCGCACGTGAGCTCATGCGCGAGATCGCCGAGGCCGCGTGGCGCTGCGCCGACCCGGGCGTCCAGTACGACACGACCATCAACCAGTGGCACACCGACCCGGTCTCCGGCCGGATCAACGCGTCGAACCCGTGCAGCGAGTACATGCACGTCGACGACTCCGCGTGCAATCTCGCGTCGCTGAACCTCATGAAGTTCCGCCGCGAGGACGGCTCGTTCGACGTCGAGTCCTACGAGCGCGCGATCGACGTGATCTTCCTCGCGCAGGAGATCATCGTCGGCCCGTCGTCGTACCCGACCGAGGAGATCGGCGTGAACGCCCGCGCGTTCCGTCAGCTCGGCCTGGGCTACGCGAACCTCGGCGCCTACCTCATGGCGAACGGCATCCCGTACGACTCGGACGCCGGCCGCGGCACCGCCGCCGCCATCACGGCGCTCATGACCGGCCGCGCGTACGCGCAGTCGGCGAAGATCGCCGCGGCGATCGGGCCGTACGAGCGCTACGCCGAGAACCGCGAGCCGCACAACAAGGTCATGCGGATGCACCGCGACGCGTCGTACGCGATCCCGGAGGCGACGTGCACCGACACGCCGCTGCTGGCGGCCGCCCGCAAGTCGTGGGAGGACGCCGTCGAGCTCGGCGAGCGTCACGGCTACCGCAACGCGCAGGCCACGGTGCTCGCGCCCACGGGCACGATCTCGTTCCTCATGGACTGCGACACCACGGGCGTCGAGCCGGACTTCTCGCTCGTGAAGTTCAAGGAGCTCGTCGGCGGCGGTCAGATGACGATCGCCAACCGCACGGTGCCGATGGCGCTGCGCACGCTCGGCTACACGCCGGGCCAGATCGCCGACATCGAGGAGTACATCACCGCGAACGGCACGATCGTCGACGCGCCGCACCTTGCGGCCGAGCACCTGCCGGTGTTCGATGTCGCCGTCGGCCGGCGGGCGATCAGCCACATGGGCCACATCAAGATGATGGGCGCCGTCCAGCCCTTCATCTCGGGCGCGATCTCCAAGACGGTGAACATGCCGCACGAGGTCACCGTCGAGGACATCGCCGACGCGTACACGCAGGCCTGGCGCCTGGGCGTCAAGGCGCTGGCGATCTACCGCGACGGCTCGAAGACGGCGCAGGCTCTGCGCACCGACGCCCAGATGGGCAAGGACGCGGACGGATCCGACCCCGCCCACCCCGCGGTCTACACCGAGGAGGACCTGCAGACGCAGGTCAAGGCCGCGGTGGACGTCGCCGTCGCGGAGATCGCCGCGCAGGCCCCGAAGGCCGCCCCGGTCACCACGCCGGCCGTCTCGGTCGACACCGGCGCGCAGCGTCGCCGGATGCCGCGCGAGCGCCAGTCGATCACCCACAAGTTCTCGATCGGCGGACACGAGGGCTACATCACGGCCGGCATGTACGAGGACGGCACGGTCGGGGAGATCTTCCTCACCGACATCGGCAAGGAGGGCTCGACCCTCCGCGGCATGATGAACTCGTTCGCCACGGCGATCTCGATCGCGCTGCAGTACGGCGTGCCGCTCGAGACGCTCGTGCAGAAGTTCTCCTACATGCGCTTCGAGCCCGAAGGCATCACGCAGAACAGCGAGATCCCGTTCGCGAAGTCGCTGCCCGACTACATCATGCGCTGGCTCGCGTCGCGGTTCCTCGACACGGACACGCAGGAGGACCTCGGGATCCTCACCCCGGCCGTCCGCGCGCGGAAGATGGCCGAGGACACGGCGCTCAGCGTCGTCTCGTCGGACACCGCGGGCCCGAGCAACGGCGGCGGCGTGCAGATCGACGCCGGCTCCCGCGCGGTCCCGGCGTCCGGGACGGCGCCCGCCGCGCACGCCCCGCAGCCCGCCACGACGAAGGCGGCCGCGGCCGCGATGACCGACACCCCGCCGGTCGTCCCCGCCCGCATGGTCGGCATCGACGTCGGCCCGGCGTGCGGCCAGTGCGGCGGCATGATGCAGCGCACGGGCTCGTGCTACACGTGCCCGAGCTGCGGGAACAACACGGGCTGCGGCTGAAGGTTCAGCCCTGAGATCTTCGGTCAGCGGGGGTCGGTGAGCATCTGGCTGCCCGAGCTTGAGCTCTACGGCCAGGGCGAGGACCTGCCGGCCGCCAAGGACGACCTGCTCGGCGAGGTCCGCACCTACGTCGACGAGTACCTGGGCTCGGGCGAGTACGTCAGCGCACCCAACCGCTCCGGGCACCTGCCCTACGTGGTGCGCGCCTATCTGGCGGACCTTCGCGACGAACTGGCAGAGGTCGTCTTCCCCGGCCCGCCGGCGCAGCCGACCGCCCGCGTCGCTGCGCGTGCCACCTAGCTCGTCGCAGCTGAGGCCCGCCCGTCCCGACCAAGGACGACATGAGGGACTTTGTGCGCACCGACGAGTGGGAGGAGATCTCGCGCACGGATCACTACCGCTACATCAAGAAGCTCGTCGACGGCAAGCTGCTGCGCACCCGAGTGTCGTTCGGTCGCGGCCCGGCGTTCGACGACCCGGGGCTGTGGTCGCGGGTCTGGCGCCATCAGCTCGACCTGCGCTCCGAGGATGAGTTCTGGGAGGCGCTACGCACCGGCAACCCCGTCGACCGCACGCCGCCCGCGGCCACCGCAGCACCGACGCAGCCGACCAAGCCGATGTGGCTCGTCGAATTCCTGACGAACGTGGTCGGTCTCGCTCTCGAGGACGTCCTGTCCATGACCGAGGACGAAGCGATGGCGCGCCACATGGATCACATCGGCCCCCAGCCGGCGTAGCGGATCTGAACCACTCGGACACGCCCACGCCAGCCGATCGGTCCCGATCACACGCGGCGCCTCGCGCTCGTCGATCACGCTGCGCGCTGTGGGCTGGTGCTGGCCTCCGTTCCGGGTGTTCGGCCCTCGTGCCGCGAGGGGATCAGCAGCGCGGCTACGAATGCGAGTGACATCGCGATCGCCGACATGATGAACGCGTTGGTGTAGCCGGATTCGGCGGGGATGGCCGTGCCGGCGATCAGGTGTCCGGCGACGATCGAGGCGGCGATCTGGGCGCCCAGCGCGCCGCCGATGGTGCGCATGATCGTGTTGATCCCCGTGGCCTCCCCGGTGTTCGTCGGTGGCACGGCCTCAACGATCAAGTTGGCCATCGACGCGAACGCGAAGCCGATCCCCAGTCCCAGCAGCGCGCTCGAGAGGTAGATCTGCCAGCGCTCGGCGTGCGCGACGCTGAGCATCACGAAAGCGCTGACGGCGAACAGCGCGCCGATCTGCAGCGGTAGCCGCGAGCCGAACCGGTTGCCCAGCTCGCCGGCCAGCGGACCGGCGACGAGCATCACGACGGTGGACGGCAGCAGGAACAGTCCGGCCTGGGTGACGCTGGCGGCGAACCCGTATCCGGCCTGCTCCGGTGCTTGGACGAACTGCGGAATCAAGATGAACGAGCCGAACATCCCAAAGCCGATCAACAGCCCCGCGAGGTTCGTCGTCCAGACTCCCCGCAGACGCATCAGCGGGATGCTGACCAGCGGTTGGACGACGCGTGACTCGTAGCGGATCCAGATCACCAGGACGACGACGGCCGCGGCGAACAGGCCGATGACGCGGCCCGACCCCCAGCCCCAGGTGTTGCCGTTGCTGACGCCAAGCAGCAGGCAGACGAGGCCGGCGGCGAGCAGCACGGCCCCCAGCCAGTCAATGCGCGCGGGGCTCTTGATCGGAGACTCCGGAACGAACAGACGCGTTGCGATGATCGCGATGACGGTGCCGATCACCCCGAGCCAGAAGATCCACTCATAGGAGAGGTTGTCGACGATCACGCCGCTGAGGACCAGGCCAGCACCACCACCGATCCCGAACGTCGCCGAGATCAGCCCGATCCCGGTCGCGACCCGCTGCGGCGGGAACTCGTCGCGGATGATCCCGAACGCCAGCGGAAACACCGCGCCGCCGGCGCCCTGGATCGCGCGACCGGCGACCAGCAGCTCCAGCGAGTGCGACAGCGCCGCCACAGCCGAGCCTACGGCGAAAATCACGAGCACCCAGACGAGGACGCGCTCTTTGCCGAGAATGTCCCCCAGACGCCCGAACACCGGGGTGGCGACCGACGCAGTCAGCAGGTAGATGGTCAGCACCCACGTCACCGACGACGTGGAAACGCCCAACTCGAGCTGAATCTCCGCCAGCGCCGGGGCGACCATCGTCTGCATCAGCGCAAACGCGAGCGCCGCGACCGCCAGGACCGCAAGGGTGAGGTTATAGGGCGGGCGCGCAGCGTCGCTCGACTCCTCTGCGCCGTGCGGCACCGTCGGCTCGATCCCGGCGTTCATGCTCGCGCCGCCGGGGCGTGGGCGACGAAGACCGGGATGGTGGCGTGGTGCAGGACGTGATGGCTGACGCTGCCCAGCAACACACCCACCACGCCGACGCCCCGCGCGCCCAGCAGGATCGCGTCGTAGTCCTGCGTGGCGGCGTGCGCGACGATCTGCGGGCCCGGCTTGCCACGCAGCACCAGCGTCCGCACCGAGATCTCGCCGGGAATCCGCCCCAGCGCGTCCTGCAGCATACGCTCACCCTCCACGTCGAACTCCTGCTGCGGCGGCCACGGAACGCCGGTGATCGCCGGCCACCGCGCCGCTCCGACGGCAACATCGGGCACGACGGTCACCAGGGTCAGCCCGGCATGACCGCGACCGGCCGCTATGACTGCCGCCGCCAGCGCCAACTCAGCACTGGCCGACCGATCCAGCGCGACGAGCAGATGCCCGAAGCGCAGCCCCTCCACCGACAAAGACTCCTCAGGGGCGGTTGAGCGATCCGGCGTCTCGCTCACCCGACATCCCCCCGCCCGGGACCGCCGGTCACGCCGCGCGCCTGCCGCGTGCGGTGACCGAGCCCGAATCCATCTCCGCGAACGCCTCGCGAAGCCTCGCGAGCGCACGCGAAACCTCGTCAACCTCTTGCGCAGACCATCCCCCGAGCGCCTGCACCAAGACCTGGACCATCCGGCGATGCGATGCATCGAGAACCGCTCGACCAGCCTCCGTCGCGACGATCTGCTGAGCGCGACGGTCCGACGGATCGGGCTCCCGAACGACGTACCCCGCGGCGCACAGCGCTCCGACCTGCCGACTGACCACCGACACGTCGACCGCCAGTCGCTGAGCCACCTCACTCACGCGCAACGGGCCATGGTCGCAAACCTCGGCAAGCGCCACGAACCCCGGCGACCCAAGCCCAGCGAGCGCATGACGCCCAAGCTCGCGGCGAACCTCGCCAAGGCCGTACACCTCACGCACCAAGCCCTCGATCGCGTGATCCCTCAAAGTTGCCTTCACCACACAAACATAGCGAACACCCAGGTGCCAACGAAGGGCGCCCTCCGCTCACGTCTGTGGTGTCAGCTGCGGATCATCAGCTGGGGACCTTCATCGAGGCGGGCCCCACCCGGCGCCCGCTCTGACGCTCAGTGGGGTAGGTCCCGGCGCTACCGGCGAACCTTCAACGTCGTGCGCAGCGTCGGCATCCCGGGGATCGTCACGACCGCCGAGACCCTCGTGCTCTTCTTCTTGCGCAGCCGCGCCCGGCTCTTCTTGCCCAGCTTGACCTTGACCTGGTGGCGGCCCTTCTTGATCTTGAACTTCTTCGTGCCGAGCGTCACCGTCTTCGCAGCCCGCGCGGTGCCCGCGCCGAGCGCGAGCGCCAGTCGCACGGTGCCGCTGCACCCGATGTCCAGGCTGCAGATCAGCGACAGGGGAACGTTGATCCCTTGGAGGCGCGCGTTGAAGCCCCGCGGGAAGCTGATCGGGTTCACGCCGGGTACGCCGGTGCTCGGCGGGGCCGTGGGCGCCGCGTTCGCCACGGGCGGGGTCACGGTGTTCTGCCCCGGGCACGTCACCGTCCCGGGCGCGATCGGCACGTTGTTCAGCGCCGGGCAGGGCACGAAGTCGTACTGCACAAGCGGCTCGTACCCGATCGCGCCGCGGGAGTTCTCTCCGAGCAGGGCGCCGGGCTGGCCCATGGGCGCGGTCATGCGGCCCGCGTGAACGCCGGGCTGGAACGCGGCCTGCGGGGTGTGCGTCGCCGGCCCCTGGTCGTTCAACGGGAGCGTCCCCGTGTTCCCGATGGCGCTGAACCCGATGACGTCGACCGTGCTCACGCCGACGACGGAGTCACGCACGGCTTCGACCAGCCAGTTCACCGTGACCTGCGTGACGGAGTTCGGCGCGGGCTGGAACGGCTCGGTGTGGCGCACCACGGTGCAGCAGCCCGCGGTCGAGCGAAGCTGGACGAGGCGCAGCGCAGCCGGGTTCGGGCCCGACCTCACACGGACGTTCGTCACGGTGCCCGTCGTCGGGACGTAGCCGGTGTTCGGATCCGCCGGATTCGCGGCCAGCCCGCTGGACCACCACGTGCAGCTCGGCCGCCCCATCGGCGTCAACTCGAAGAGCCCGGTGACGAAGTTCTGCTCGACTGATGCCTCACACCCGAACGGCACGTTCGGCGTGGCCGTCAGCGGGCTGCCACGCGTCACAGCCTGGGCGCCGGCGAAGGCGGGGACCAGGAGCAGCACGGCGATGGCAAGCACGACAGCACGTCCCATCGCGCCTATGTAACCGGAACCCGGTGCGAGGGTCAACGCGGGCTGCGTAACGCTGCGTACCGACGCCCCACGCCCACACTGTGCCGACCCTCACATTCCCAAAGCGGGACAGGGCGTACCGTCCGCGCATGACGCTTGTCACAGCCATCGCGATCGTGTCGCTCCTCGCGATTGGCCTGACGACGGCGAAGGTCTCGCCGTCGCGGTCAGACCGCGAGCCGCTCGTTCCCTGACCGGCGCTCCAGCAGACTGCGGTCGCGGGCGACGAGGTCGTCAGCAGGGCCGGCACCAGGCCCCGCCCGAGCGTGATCGCGTGCCAGCCGCGAGGGTGGCGCGGCGCGCGCGAGGCGTTCATCCCTGCAGCGGACCCGAGAGCTGGCCGCGCAGCGACGCGATCTCGGTGACCGCGGCGCCGATGTACGCGCTCTGGGTGGCGATGATCTCATCGTCGAGATCCGCCCCGTAGAGCGGGTCGTTGGAGAGGCCCTCGAACGCCGCAAGCGCGCGCTCGGCCACGAGGAGGTCAAGGCGCTCGCGGATGTCGGCGGCGGACGGGGCGGTGGTGGGTGCGGACATGGCGGGCTCCTGGATGATCGGTCGGTGGAGACAGTTCAAGCCTGTCCTGCCGCGGCCCGGCGCGATATGCCCGGCGCGACGCACGCTGTGTCGCGTTTCTGACAGACCGCTGAGTCAGGTCGTCACCGTGCTGCCCGACAACGGCAGCCGGTGGGCGCCCCGCATCGGCATCCGGATTCCGAAGAACGCGCCGGCCGGGCGGTACCGCATCAGCGCGAGCAGCTTGCGACCTACCGCGGCGGGCTCGTCCGGGTCATGTAGAACGTCACGGCTCCCGACCGGCAGAGGGTGACGACGTCCTGCGGGCGATGGATCAACCGGAATACGTCCCGCAGCCTCGAGGTGCATCGGGTTCCCTGCGCTTTCCATCGCCCCCACTCATCGGCAGCGACCGTTCGCCACCTCTCGACGAACGACGCGCCCGTCAGGCCGCCGACGGCGCAGGCTCCATCCGGTTGGAGAACCGCAGCGTCACGATCATCGCCACCACGACCCCGACGATGATGAGCGCCGACGATCCCGCCCCCGACTGGGAGGTCAGGAGGATGGCGAGGACCGCCGCGGAGAGCGGCAGCCGCAGCACCGCCACCGTGGCGGCCGCCATGCCGACGGCGACCGCGGGCGTCGTCGCAAAGCCGGGCAGCTCCGCCGCGAGGATGCCCGCCGCGGCGCCGAGGAACAACGCCGGGAACGTCGGGCCGCCACGGAAGCTGCCGAGGGAGACCGCGTAGGCCAGTCCCTTGCAGAGCAGCAGGAGCGCGACGGTCGCCAGCGGCCAGCTGGTCCCGTCGGAGATGAGCCCGGGCAGCGCGTCCTGGCCGGAGAGCAGCACGTTGGTGGCGCTCTCGTCGGTCGCGGCGCCGAAGACGAAGGCGAGGACCGCGACGAGCGCGCCGACGACGGGGAGCACGACGAACGGGCGGGGCGTGGCCAGCCGCTCGGTCTCGCGCCCGACCTTCAGCATGAGCTGGACGGCGACCGCCACCACCGCGGCGAGGAGGACGGCCCACAGGAAGTCCGGCACGGCCGGCTCGGCGAACTTCGGCAGCGGCAGCGCGCCGAGAGCATAGTCGCTCGTGTTCAGCCCGGTGATCGACCCGATGCCGGTCGACGCCAGGCTGCCGATCCCCGCCGCGAACAGGCCGGGCAGGAGGACGATCCGCTGTTGCGCGCCGCCCAGGCCCGTCGCCTCGATGAGGATCACCGCCGCGATGATCGGCGACTCGAAGATGAACGAGAGCGCGGCGAAGCTGCCGCCCGCCGCGATGATCATCAGCGCCTGCGGCGGGACCTCGCGCCGCGTCAGGTGCACCGTGTAGATCGCCAGCCCGCTGCCCAGCGCGATGAGCGGCGCCTCCGGGCCGAGCACGAGCCCGAACCCGATCGTGCCGACGGCGGCGAGCATGACGCCCGGGAGGTCTATCGGCTGCGCGGGATCGCCCGCGGCCAGCCCGTGGGCGGGGATGTGCCCGCCCTTGCCGGGCAGCCGCGCGATCGCGAACGCGACGATGACACCCGCCAGCGCGAGCACGACGACGAGGTACCAGAGGGGCAGGTCACCGTCGATGCCCAGGCTGTCGGGCAGGTCGGTCAGCAGCAGCTGCTGGAGCTGGTAGGTGCCCTCGAGGAACAACCAGGCCGCGATGGAGACGACGAAGCCGACGATCCCCGCGAGGATCAGCAGGCCCACGAACGGCTTGCTCGCGATCAGCTCATCGGCCTGCTCGGGCGTGACGCCGGGCTGCGGGGAGTCGGACACCGCGCGAGCGTACCTGCTCAGGCAGCCGCCTCCAGCACCTCCGGGTGCTTCTCCCACAGCTCGGCGAGGATCGTCTCGACGTACCGGAACAGGTCCGCCTCCGGCGCGAGCCCCGCCGTGAACCCCGACAGGTACAGCAGGTTCTTGAAGAACAGCACCAGCTCCTTCGGCATCCGGAACCCGCCCGCCGCCAGGACCCGCAGCACGCGGCCGAGCGTCTGGCCGAGCCGGTCGAACGTGACCGCCCCGTCGACACGCTGTTCCAGCCGGTCGGCCTCCTCCTGCAGGGCAGCGGTGAGCACGTTCAGGTCGGCTCCGTCGGGGATCGCGCCGAACCGCGCCATCGCCGCGATCTGCCCGGCGGCGTCGCCCGCCGCGAACGCCGCGAGGAAGGCGACGAGGCCGGCGCGCTGGGCGACGTCGAGCCGACCGCAGATCCCGAAGTCGACGAGCGCGAAGTTCCCGCCGTCATCGACGAGCACGTTGCCGGCGTGCAGGTCGCCGTGGAACAGGCCGTGGACGAGCGTGCTCTCCAGGACGCCACGGATCGCGAGCTCGACGAGCCGCTCGCCGTCGAGCTCGGCGCCGTACACCGCGGGCGCGTGGGCGTAGGAGACGCCGTCCATGTGCTCCATGACGAGCACGCGCTCGGTGACGAGGCCGGGGATGGGGCGCGGCACGCGGACGTAGTCCAGGCCTGCCTGCTCGAAGGCCAGCGCGCAGTCGACGATGTTCTGCGCCTCCAGGCGGAAGTCCAGCTCCTCGAGCGTGAGCTGGGCGAACAGCTCCACGAAGCCGCTGAGGTTCGCCGAGCGGGCCGCCGGGTGCAGGCGCTCGGCGAGTGCGCCGGCCAGCGCGAGCGTCTCGATGTCCGCGCGCAGGCGGCGGCGCAGGCGCGGGCGGCGGACCTTCACCACCACCGGGGTGCCGTCGCGCAGCACGCCGCGGTGGGCCTGCCCGATGGAGCCGGCGGCCAGCGGCTCGGGATCCATCTCCGCCAGCTCGGAGTTCGGCCCGAACTCGGCGGCGACCACGCGCGCGGCGACCCCGAGCCGCAGCGGCGGCGCCTCGTCGCGGCACCAGGCGAACGCCTCGACCCACTCGTCGGGCAGCAGACCCTGTCCGCTGGCGATGAACTGGCCGAGCTTGATGTACGCGGGCCCTCCGGCCTGCACGAGGCGCTCGGCGCGGCGCAGGGCGCCGCGGCCGGCGTCGGGTGGGGCGACGGGGAGGCCGGACGCCGTGGCGGCGGCGGAGAGCAGGACGAGCGGCGCGTCGGGGGCCGCGGCGCCGGCGATGCGCCAGCTGGTGGAGGCGAGCGAGCCGATGGTGTCGGTCCACACGCGCGGGGTGGCGAGTGCGACGGCGTCGGCGTGGGCGCGGCGCCGCACGGCCGGCAGCGTCGTCTGCCAGATCCGCGCCTGTTCGGCCAGCCCGGGGCGGCCGTGGATCCAGGGGGAGGCGGTGGCGGTATGTACCATGGAATGATGTTACATAGATCCGTGCGGATGGTTACACGCATTCGCGTTGCCGCACGGATTTAGACATGGCATAGTTCTAGTCGTGACACCGCTGAGTCGCCGGAAGCTCCTGGCCGGATCCGCCGCTCTGGGCGGCGCAGCCGCGCTCGCGCACACGGCAGTCCCCCGCGGCCACCCGTGGGAGACCGAGGCCGACGCGGCAGCCGGAGGCCACGGCGACGACCACACCGCCGCGCACGCCGGGTCGTCCGGCCACGCCGACTTCCGCGACGCCGGCACGGTCGACCACGCGCGCAACGGCTTCGACCCGCACGAGATCGTCCGCGACTTCGACTGGGGGCAGACCCGCCGCGGCGCCAACGGGCGCGTCATCCGCGAGTGGGAGCTCGTCGCGACGGACAAGGAGATCGAGGTCGCCCCCGGCGTCACGTTCGCCGCGTGGACGTACAACGGCCGCATCCCGGGCCCGACCCTGCGCTGCCGCGAGGGCGAGCGGCTGCGGATCACGTTCGTCAACGGGTCCGCACACCCGCACACCATCCACTTCCACGGCCTGCACCCCGCGGCGATGGACGGCGTGCCCGGCCAGGGCGCCGGGGAGATCGCGCCCGGCGCCGGCACCGTCTACGAGTTCGACGCCCTCCCCGCCGGCCTGCACCTCTACCACTGCCACGTCCGGCCGCTCGCCGAGCACATCGCGAAGGGCCTCTACGGCGCGTTCATCGTCGACCCGAAGGACGGCCGCCCCGACGCCGACGAGCTCGTCATGGTCATGAACGGGTTCGACACGAACTTCGACCGCGCGAACGAGTTCTACGCCGCGAACACCATCCCGTTCGCGTACATGAACCAGCCGATCCAGATCAAGCGCAACGAGCTCGTGCGGGTCTACCTCGTGAACATCCTCGAGTACGACCTCATCAACTCGTTCCACCTGCACGGCAACCTCTTCGACTACCACCCGACCGGCACCGGCGACAAGCCGAGCGAGCTCACCGACACCGTCATGCTCTGCCAGGGCCAGCGCGGCATCCTCGAGTGGCGCTTCCCGTACACGGGCAGGTACATGTTCCACGCGCACCAGTCAGAGTTCACCGAGCTCGGCTGGCAGGGCTTCTTCGAGGTCCCGGCCTGATGGAGGGACGCGTCGCGACTCCTGACGAGGTCCCGGGGGCCGGCCCCCTGAGCGGCGCGCCGACGTGGCTGCTCGGCCTGGTCCCCCTCGTCCTCATCATCGCGTCGATCGGCGCGTTCGCCGTCCTCGGCGGCCCCGGGCTCGGGGAGCGCACGGGCCCGCCGGTCGAGGAGGTCGCGGTCGAGCGCACGGTGCTGGAGCCGGGCGTCATCGAGCTCACGGTGCGCAACGACGGGCCGGACGCCGTCACGATCGCGCAGGCCGTCGTCAACGACGCGTTCGTGCAGTTCTCCGGAGCGGACGAGCCGATCGAGCGCCTGGGCACCGCCACCGTGCGGCTTTCCCAGCCGTGGATCGAGGGCGAGGCCTACGAGGTCGCGCTCGTCACGTCGACCGGCGGCACGATCGTGCACGAGATCCCGGTGGCCGTCGAGACCCCGGAACCCGACCTGTCGTTCTTCGGTCTCATGGCCCTGTTGGGCGTGTACGTCGGCGTGATCCCCGTCGCGCTGGGCATGCTGTGGCTGCCATGGGTGCGGCGCATCCCGGCCACGTGGCTGCGCGGGGTCATGGCCGTCACCGTGGGTCTGCTCGCGTTCCTCGCGGCCGACGCCACGCTGGAGGGCTTCGAGCTCGCCGGCGAGGGGTCGCAGGCGTTCGGCGGCAGCGCACTCGTGCTGCTCGGCGCCGTCGTCGCGTACCTGCTCCTCAGCGGCACCTCGGCCTGGATGACGCGGCGCAAGGCCGCCGCCAGGGCCGCCGGTGCCGGCGCGGGTACCCTCGCCCTCATGGTCGCCGTCGGCATCGGCCTGCACAACCTCGGCGAGGGCGTCGCCATCGGCGCGTCCTACGCGACGGGCGCGCTCGCGCTCGGCGCGTTCCTCGTCGTGGGCTTCGCGATCCACAACACGACCGAGGGCCTGGCGATCGTCGCACCACTCGCCCATCAGCGCGTCCGGGTCGGACGCCTGGTCGTGCTCGGGCTCGTCGCCGGCGCACCGGCGGTGCTCGGCGCCTGGATCGGCGCGGCGGCGTTCAACGCCAGCGCCGCCGCATTCCTCTTCGGCTTCGGCGCCGGTGCCATCGCGCAGGTCATCGTGCAGCTCACGCCCAGCCTGCGCGACGACGACGGCCGTGCCCTGAACCCCATCGCGGTCGGCGGGATCCTCGCCGGCCTTGCGGTGATGTTCCTCACCGGGTTGCTGGTGGCGGCCTGATGGCCACGGGACCGCACCGCGTCGGGCACACGGGCTCCTCCGAGGCCGTCGAGAACTACGCCAAGGCGATCTACTCGCTGCAGCAGCGCGCCGACGGCCAGGCCGTCTCGACGAACGACCTGGCCGAACGGATGGAGGTCACCCCGGCATCGGCGTCGTCGATGGTCCGCAAGCTGACCGAACTCGGGCTCGCCGAGCACGAGCCGTACCACGGGGTGTCGCTGACCGAGGACGGCGCGCGGCTCGCCCTGGAGGTCCTGCGCCACCATCGCCTGCTGGAGCTGTTCCTCGCCGAGCACCTCAGCGTGCCGTGGGACCGCGTGCACGAGGAGGCCGAGGCGCTCGAGCACGTGATCTCCGAGGATCTGGAAGCCCGGATCGCAGCGAAGCTCGGCCACCCGACGCACGACCCGCACGGTGACCCGATCCCCAGCGCGGACCTCGTGATCGCCGAGCCGGGAACCCGCGCGCTGGCCGACCTCGCGGCAGGCGACGGCGGAACGTTCGCGCGGGTCTCCGATTCCGACCCCGAGATGCTGCGCTACCTGACCGGCCGCGGCATCGCGATCGGCGACGAGCTCGAGGTCCTGGAGCGCCAGCCGTTCGACGGCCCGCTCACCGTGCGGGTGGGCGACGCGCTGCACACGCTCGGCGGGGGCCTGGCCCGCGCCATGCGCATCGCCGACTGACCGCGGCCGCGAGGAGGAGGCCCGCAGGTGGCCGGCGCTGCAGAACGGGCCGCAGGCCGACCGCGAGCGCGAGTTCAGGCACAGACGCAGCCCTCGCCCTTCCAGGCCTCCACGCCCTCCTGCACCGCGACGCCGGCGATCAGCAGACCGACGACCGGGTCCAGCCACCACGCGCCGAACGCCGCGTTGGCGAGCAGGCCCACGAGCAGGGCGCCCGCGAGGTAGGCGCACAGCATGTTCTGCCGTCCCTCCCCCTTCGTCGCCGCCGAGCCGAGCTGGTCGGCGATCCGCTGCTTGGCGATGCCGAGGTACGGCATGACGACCAGACTCGACGCGCTGAGCGCGATCCCGAGCCAGGAGACATCGGGGCGCTCGGAGTTCACGAGCGCCTGGACCGACTCGAACGCCACGTACGGCGCGAGGACGAAGAACTGCACCGCGACGAGCTGCTGGGCGCGCCGCTCGGCGGCCTCGGAGAAGACCCGCGCGCCGGTGAAGCGCCACACGATGACCCCGCTGGCGAAGCCTTCGATCGCGGAGTCGATACCGAACCCGATGAGCGCCACCGACCCGGCCATGACGCCCGCGGCGATCGCGATGGCGCCCTCCAGCGCCATGTAGCCGAGGCTGAACCAGGACAGCGCCCGGGCCCGGGCGGCGAGCCGCTCGATGCCCTCACGCCCGGACGCGGCGTGGGCGCTCATCCGCGCACGGCCATGACGCACCGCAGGAGCTCGCGCGCCGCGTCGGTGATGCGGTAGAGCACCATCTTGCCGTCCCGGCGGCTCGTCACGAGCCCGGCGGTCCGCAGGGTGCGCAGGTGGTGCGACACGAGATTCTCGGACCGGCCGCTGATCCACGCGAGATCGCAGACGCACAGCTCGTCGGCCTGCGCGAGTGTGACGGCGAGCGCGAGCCGCGTGGGATCGCCCAGCGCCTTCGCGCGGGTCGCCGGGCCGCTGGTGACCGCCGCGGGCGGGAACTCGGCCCGGAGCGCCTCGGCGACCTCGAGGTCGAGACACAACAGCTCGCAGCGATCCGGTGCGGTGGCCATACATTCATCCTAATGATCATTGGGACGTTGTGCGATCCTGTCGCCATGGCCGCAGATCCCGGGCACTGGAACACCGCCTACACCGAGAAGGGCGCCACGGTCAGCTGGCACCAGACGCAGGCGACGACCTCCCTGGACCTGATCGCCGAGGTCGCGACACCGGAGGCCTCGGTGGTCGACGTCGGCGGCGGCGCCTCGACCCTCGTCGACGGGCTCCTCGCCCGCGGGCACCGCGACATCACGGTCCTCGACCTCTCGCAGGTCGCACTCGACACCGCCCGTGACCGCCTCGGCGAGCGCGGCGCGTCCGTCACCTGGCGTGCGGGCGACCTGCTCGCATGGGAACCCGGCCGCACATACGACGTCTGGCACGACCGCGCCGTCCTGCACTTCCTCATCGACGACACCGACCGGGCCCGCTACGCCGAGCTCGCCGCGCGCGCCGTCGCACCTGGAGGGCACGCGATCATCGGGACCTTCGCGCCCGACGGCCCACAGCAGTGCTCCGGCCTGCCGGTCCGCCGGCACAGCGCCGACGACCTCGCAACGCTGCTCGCCGACGACTTCGAGCCCGTCCGCTCCGAGCGTGAGGAGCACCGCACCCCGTCGGGGAACACCCAGCCGTTCTCCTGGCTCGTTGCGCGGCGCGCTGCCTAGCGCGACCGTATCCGCCTTATACCCCCCTTGGGTATCTGCTAACGTGCCCCGCACATCAAACATATACCCCCCCTGGGTATACGAGAGGAGCAGCCCGATGTGCGAGACCGGCGAATACGCCACCGACCTTGCCGCCCTGTTCGGCGGGGGCGCGGTGGCCGGCGGCCCGACCGATCCCTCCAGCGCCGCCCACCAGCTCGGACAACGAGCGTCGAATCTCGTCCTACGATGCGTAAGACTTTGAGCATGGCGACGTCATCCAGCGCACAGATCGAGATCCCGGTCGACGGACTGCACTGTGTCTCGTGCCGCGACCAACTCGAGGGAGCGCTCCTGCAGACCGACGGGGTCACGAGCGTGCGGTTCGACGACGACCACGTCCTCGTCGAGGGAACCGCCCTCGACCAGGGCGCCCTGCACGCCACGATCGACGACATCGGCCTGCATTGCGCCGACGACGGGAGTCCGACATGGGCGCAGCTGGCCCACCACGCGCACACGCTGCCGATCACATGCTGCACCACCGCCGACCGCATGCAGTACGAGCTCCCGCATGTCCCATCAGGCTCCGGTCACGACGACCGGCGTCACGACGACATGGGCCACGACATGTCCGACCCGACGATGGCCGCGGACATGGAGCGCGACATGCGCACGCGGTTCTTCGTCGCGCTGCTCTTCACGATCCCCGTCGTCCTGATCTCCCCGGTGGCGGTCAATACGTTCGGCCTCGAGCTCATCGAGTCCATGACCGTGGCAAACCTCCTCATGCTCGTCCTCACGCTCCCTGTCGTGTGGTGGGCGGGCTGGATCTTCATCGGCGGCGCCTGGACCTCGCTCCGGCACCGCGCGCTGAACATGTCCGTCCTCGTCGCGACCGGTGTGCTCGCGGCCTGGGCTTCCAGCGTGCTGCTCACCGTGGTCGGCGAGGAGACGTTCTTCGAAGCCGCCGCGATGCTCGTCACCTTCGTGCTGTTCGGCCACTGGATGGAGATGAAGAGCCGGAAGGGCACGAGCGACAGCCTGCGCGCGCTCTTCGACATCGTCCCGCCCACGGCGACCGTGATCCGCAACGGCCAGGAGATCGAGCTCCCCACCGCCGAGATCGTCGTCGGCGACGAGATCCGCCTGCGGCCCGGCGACCGGGTCCCCGTCGACGGGCAGGTGGCCTCCGGATCGAGCGCCGTTGACGAGAGCCTGGTGACCGGCGAGTCGATCCCGGTGGAGAAGGGCGCGGGCGACGGCGTCGTCGGCGGATCGATCAATGGCAGCGGCGCTTTGACGATGCGTGCGACCGCCGTCGGGGCGGACACCGCACTGGGCCGGATCATCGAGCTCGTGGAGCGAGCTCAGAACTCGAAGGCCCCGGGCCAGCGACTGGCCGACCGCGCCGCCGGGGTGCTCGTGATCGTCGCGCTGTCCTCCGGGCTCCTCACGTTCGCCGCCTGGACGGTGTTCTCCGGCGAGGACCTCCTCACCGCCCTGACGTTCGCCATCAGCGCCGTGGTCATCGCCTGCCCGGACGCGCTCGGCCTCGCGACCCCGACCGCGGTGGCCGTCGGCACCGGCCTCGGCGCCAGGCACGGCATCCTCATCAAGGACGCCGCGACGCTGGAGGCGATCGGCGGCCTCGATGCGATCGCCCTGGACAAGACCGGGACGTTGACGATCGGCCGGCCCGCGCTCACCGCGGTGGTGTCGACCCGAGATCTTCCCGAGCAGGACCTGCTCGGGCTCGTCGCGAGCGCGGAGCAGTCATCCGAGCATCCGCTCGCAGGTGCGATCGTCCGCGGCGCGGAGGATCGCAGCATCACCTTGGTCGAACCCGAGGCCTTCGAGGCGGTGGCCGGCCACGGCCTCGTCGCGACGATCGCCGGGCGGCGCGTGGCCGTGGGGAACCTCCGCATGATGGCGCGGGAGGCCGCGACGGCCGATGGCCTCGTCCTCCGCGCCGAGGAACTCGCGGCCCGCGGCAACACGGTCATGTACGTGGCGATCGACGGCAAGCCCGCTGGGCTCGTCGCCGCCGCCGACCAGGTGCGCCCGAGCGCGGGAGAGACGGTCATGGCGCTCCGCCGCGCCGGGCTGGAGGTGGCCATGATCTCCGGCGACAACGAGCGCACGGCGCGGGCCGTGGCAGAGCGGCTCGGCATCGAACGCGTCTTCGCCGAGGTGCTCCCCGAGCAGAAGGCCGACTTCGTCCGCCGGCTGCAGGCGGAAGGCAAGCGGACGGCGATGGTGGGCGACGGCGTCAACGACGCCCCGGCTCTCGCCCAGGCCGACGTCGGGATCGCGATCGGCGCGGGCACCGACGTCGCCGTCGAGACCGCGAGCGTGGTCCTCATGCGCTCCGATCCGCTCGACATCGCCGGAGCGATCACCCTGTCCCGTGCCACCGAGCGCAAGATGAAGCAGAACCTCGGCTGGGCCTCGGTCTACAACCTGCTCGCCATCCCGATCGCCGCCGGGGTGCTCTACCCCGCGTACGGCATCGAGCTGCGTCCGGAGTGGGCGGCGCTCCTCATGAGCGCGAGTTCGATCATCGTCGCGACGAATGCCGTGCTCCTGCGGCGAGTCGAACGCGACCTTCCGCCAAGGAGCGCCACGGACGCCATGGCGAGTTCGTCTGAGGCGTGAGCGGCGAGCCGGGGGCGGCCGAAGTCCCAGGGCGACATACGCGTCCAACCTCCTACATGCTGTAGGTTTCCGGTGTGTTCGGGAGCGAGGATGAGCGGCGGACCGCGCGACTCATCGCAGGCACGGCCGCACCGCTCGACGTGATCCCCCCAAGCCTGAGCGCGGCCGCTCGCCGCCGCCGCACGGGCCCAAAGGCCGTCCGCGCACTCCAGCGTGTCGCGATGCGTCGCGGGAAGGTGACGTTCGAGGACACGATCATCGCTCGCGAGCGAGCGCGAGCGGAAACCGTCGGCACCACCAAGCGGCAGCCCCCGCGCTTTCTCGTCCGCGTCGACGAGTATCCGCATTGGCTGGCCGACGACGACCCTCGGCGATTCGGCACCGAGGCGTTCGAGCGCTTCCACACGATCATGGCCGACGCCGGGGTGCCGTACCTCCTCGCGGCGGTCGCGCGGCCGTCGCAGCGGCCGGCGGACCCGCAGCACGTCGGTGACCGCCCGCTGTCGGACAGAGAACTGCAGACGCTCGCAGGTGTCCAGGCGCAGGGCGTCGAGATCGGCGTCCACGGTCTCGACCACCGCACGCGAGACCCCCACCCGCGCCGCCAGTCCGAGCTCCTCGGTCGCTCGCCTGACGACGTGCGCGAGCGGCTGGCGCTCGCAGACGAAGCGCTCCGCCCCGTCTGCACACCGGCACGCGTGTTCGTTCCGCCCTGGAATCGCTTCGAACCCCGGCAGTGGCCCGCGCTCGCCAGACGCTTCGACATCGTCTGCGGCGGACCGGAGAGCGTCATGCAGGTCGGTTTCCACGGAGCACCGACATGGTGGGGCGACGCGGTGTACCTCCCGAGCTACGCGCCCTTCTACGAGCACGCGGGGGCCGTCGAACCGGCTGCGAGACGCGCGCGCGACCGCTGCGGGGGAGGCTGGATCCCCGTCGTGCTGCATTGGGGCTGGGAGGCCGAGGAAGGCTGGGAGCAGCTCCGCAGGCTCGTACGAACATTGTCCGGGCACGCCGCGCGGTGGTCGGAGCTCCACGCCGAGATCGACATCATCCGCGGCGAGGACGAGGCGCGGCGCCATCCGTGCGAAGCCACGTGAGCTTCCAGTTCCACGGCCGGACGGATGCGCCGACGAGCTCGTACCCGCCGTGAACGAGCCGGCGCATCGTGGTGTGGACGTCGGCCACGGGCCCGGGCTGGGCGAACTCGATGCAGACCACCCGGGGACGCACGCCGTCGGCCAGCGTGCCCTCGACGATGGCGTGCTCGGAGCCCTCCGCACTGATCTTGAGGAGGTCGACCCGTTCATGGTCGAGTTCGTGCATGAGCGACCGCACCGATCGCCCGGCCGCGGAGAACGCCACCGGTGTGTCGTGAAGGTTCACCGCTGAGTGCGAGACGAACCCCGCCTCGCGCGGCGCGTGGAACTGCAACTCCTCGTCGGCACGCCATAACGCCATCGGATGGAAGGTGAGGCGCGGCTCGTAGCGCGCCGCGACCTCGACGTACCGTGCCGCCGCCGGCACCGGATCAAAGGCGTGGATCTGGCAGCCGAACCTGGCGATCAGGAGAAGATCGAACGTGATGTCCGTCCCGGTGCCGGCGAGATAGCAGACGCTCGACGATGAGAGCGCGTCCGTCGGCAGCAGATACCCGCCGTAGGACAGGTCGCCGATCTCCTCGAGGTCCGGGGTCGCCGCGGGCTGGAGTTCGGTCCGGAACGCGCGGGCGCGGAGCCGGACCCGGACGTGATCGGCGGCACGGCGGGCGATCACTCCGAGGCGGCCAGGAGCAGGCGAAGCCATGCGCCAGATCCTACGAGATGTCGGAGATCGGGCGCCGCGGCCATGGACGGGCGTTGCATGCGGCAGCGCCGTGCGGCCGATACCCTCCACGGATGGACGTCACGCCGCTGCAGGGAGAGCTCCAGGCCGAGGTCATGGCCACGACGTGGCGTATCGCGGGTGGAACGGTCGAAGATGTTCGCCGCGCGCTGCCGAAGCGCTACAACGGCGCCTACACGACGATTCAGACGGTGCTCAACCGGCTGGCCGAGCGCGGACTCCTCGAGCGAGCACGCGAGGGCAAGTCGATCCGGTACATCCCGCGGATCACCGAGGCGGAGTTCGTGCGGCGGTCCATAGAGCAGACGCTCGCCTCCGCGTCCCGTGACGCGCGGACTGCTGCGCTGGCCCAGCTCATCGGCGGACTGGATGACCAGCTCGAGGACCTGCGGCGCCTGGCCGCTGAAGCGGATCAGCGCAGTCGCCGATGACGCCCACGCTCGGCGCCGCGGTCGGGCTGGTCGGACTGGCGGCCCTCGCGCCGTTGCTCCCGCTCGACAGGGCCGCGCCGCTGGCGGCGGCCGGTGCGTGGCTCTCTGCGGTCGCGGCGCGGGCGATCCTCGTGGTCCTACTGGCCCTGGTCGCCGTGTTCTACACGTCTGCGCCGCTGATCGGAGCGATCGGACACTGGTGCGTCGAGGTCCCACCACCGTTCAACGAGCTCGAACTCGTCATCACCGGACACCTGCTGGCGCAGGCGATCGTCGCCACCCCCGCCGTCATCGCAGCGGTCTCCCTGTGCCGCGCACTCGTCCGCACATGGCGTGAAGCGCGGCGTGTCAGCCGCATGCTCAAGACCCAGCTTCTGTGGACCGCACCGGGCGATGCGGCGGTCATTGCGGGCAGCGGTGTGTTCGTCGCCACCGCCGGCATCTCGAAACCTCGTCTCGTGGTCTCGGCAGGCGCACTGGTCGCGCTGGACGATGACGAGATGGCCGCCAGCCTCGACCATGAACGTGGACACATCCGCCGCGGTCACCGCTTCATCCTGCTGGCATGTGACGTGTTCATGGGACTCGCCTGCTTCGTGCCCGGGGCGCGCGCCGCCCGGCCGGAGATCGCCTACCACCTCGAGCGCGATGCCGATCAGTGGTCGCTGCGGCGCAACCACGACCCCGTCGTGCTGGCACGAGCGATCTGCAAGGCGGCCTTGACCCCCGCCGCCGGGCCCGCACTCACGGGCCTGGGAACCGGGCGGACGGTCCGCCGCGTCGAGACGCTCCTCCGGACCGATCGAGGCCTCGCGCCGCGCAGGCGAACCGCCACGGGGATGTCCGTCGGCCTTGCGCTGACGTGCGTGCTCGCGCTGTCGGCGGTCCCGGCGACCGCGGCGGCCGGGGTGCACGAGTGGCGTCACCATCAGCCCGAGCGACACTGCATCGAGTAACCAACAAATCCTCCTACCTACCGTAGGATCGTTCGCCGTCAGCCGCCTTCGATGGCTCACGCAGCGGGCATTCTCGCCGACTACGGCGTGGCGCTGCGCGTGCGGCCGGGAATGTCCCTGCGGTACCGCACTTCGGCATCACCCAGAAGCAGGACACCCCGCAGGATGAGCTCGGCGACGTCGCCGCGCTGACCGCCGGGTACTCGGCCGCGTTCCCGGCCGCCGCCGGGAGCCCCGCTGCCGGTTAACCTGGGGACATGCTCATCGCGTGCAACGACGCGATCCGGCGCCACGGGCGCCGGGTCATGACGGGCGCCGCAGCGCTCGTCCTGGCCAGCGCGCTCATGCTCGCCCACGGCGCCGCCGGAGCCGCGCACGGCAGCGGTGCTCCCGGCCCCGCCGCGATGGGCGCGCATGACCTGAGCATGGGCGCCCACCACCCGCCCGCGGGCGCGGACCACGGCGGCATGTCCCTCGACCAGGCGCTGGCGATGTGCCTGGCCATCACCGAGACGGCGGCGTTCGGCTTCGCGCTGCTCGCGGTGATCGCCGCATGGAGATGCACGCTGCATCGTCTCTCCGTCATCACGCCCCGCATGGCCGCCGTCTCGGCGGCCGTTGTGCCGCCGAGAGCGGCCGCGCGCGCGGGGCCCGCAGTGCTCCAGGTGTTCCTGCGGTGATCGGCCCGCACGGCTCCCGACGGAGCCGCGCCGCCCAATCCCTGAACATCGAGACCCAAGGAGCACCTGACACATGCACCGCACACGCATCCTCGCGATGCTGACCGCCGCCCTGCTCGTCCTTGCCACCGCCGCCCTGGCGGCGTGTGGCGACGATGACGACGGCGGCTCCTCCGCGAGCCAGGAGGCCACCGCCACCGACCGCGCGTTCGCGGCCGAGATGATCGACCATCACCGGGCCGCCGTGGAGATGGCCGAGGCCGCGAAGACGAACGGCTCCCGCGAGCAGATCACCGAGCTCGCCGACGCGATCATCACCACCCAGAACGCCGAGATCGCCCAGATGAAGACCGCCGAGCAGCGGCTCGCCGACGCCGGCGTCGATCTGCAGGACCTCGGCATGACCGACGCCGAGATGGGGATGGACATGGACATGGACATGCTCATGTCGACCAAGGCGTTCGACCGCATGTTCATCGACATGATGATCCCCCACCACCAGGGCGCGATCCGGATGGCGCGCATGGAGCTCGCCGACGGCCGGGACCCTGAGCTGCGCAAGCTCGCCGGGGCGATCATCGCCGCCCAGTCGAAGGAGATCGAGGAGATGAACGCCTGGCGCAAGGACTGGTACGGCGCCGAGTCCCCCGCCGGCGGCGTGCCCGATGAGGACATGGGGTCACACATGTCCGAACAGGAGCAGGAGCACGGCATGGAGCACTCCGGCTGATGACGGCGCTGCCGCCGCAAGGTCAGACGGTCTTGCGGCGGCGCATCCCCCACGCGATGAGGAACCCGGCGCCGATGAGCACGGTCGCGCCGCCGACGATCATGGCGATCCCCAGCCCCATCTCCCCCGGGGTCCCGGGCGTGACGACGTACGCGGCGGTCTCGGGCCGGACCCGGCGCGACGAGCGCGTGCCCTGCGTGTACGCGCACACGACCGCCACACGCCCGGGCTGCGAGGAGAAGTGCCCGACCGACGACGCCCTGCCGATCGTCGTCGACGAGCCCTGGCGCGCACCGCGGAACCGGGTCTGCACGCCGTCGGGCATCTCGGCCACGCATGCCGTGTCGCGCACCGTGAGGTCCCGGCGGTTCTCGAAGCCATCGCGCCCGGTCAGCAGCAGGTAGACGGTGTAGTCGCGGCGCTCGCCGGGCGGGACGACGAACGTCACCGCGCGGGTCTGCTCGACGCTCTCGCGCACCTCGCCGCGCGCAGCCGCGTCGCTCTCGATACCCGAGCCCGACTCCACGGTCCGGCCGATCCCGACCACGATCAGCGCGATGCTCGTCACGGCGAGCAGCCCGCCGAGGATCACGCGCACCCACCCGGGGCTGCGCCGGCTCGGACGGCTGCCGAACGGGTCCTCGCCGCCCGGGATGCCGCCGGGGCGCGGACGCGTGGCCGCCGCGCCGGCCACGCCGCCGGCCGGCGTGACGTCGGGGTTCGTCCAGTCGCTCACAGGATCGTCGTCTCGACCGCCGGCCAGCAGTAGCGGTACGGCGGAACCCGCTCGTCGCCCCAGTCGTCGATCGCGTCGATGAACTCGGCGACGCGCAGCATCGCCCGCAACGGCTTCGTGGGAACGCCGCCGAGGTCGTCCGCCACCGCGACCGCCGGGCGCAGGCCCAGGCCGTTGCGCAGCTTCGCCTGGAGCGCGTCGGCCATGTACGCGTCCCAGCGCTCGCGCCCGGCCACGTACTCGGGACGGTCCCGGTAGGCGAACACGACGTGCTGGCAGCCGTGCGTCCGCATGCGCGACTTGCCGTCGGCACACGGCTGCTTCGGCCCCAGGTTCGTGGTGAACATCCCGCCCTGGACCAGCTCGCGCGGGTCGTCGACCGTCGCCTGGGTGCTGTAGCAGTCCGCCGCGCGCACGCCGACGATCTCGAGGTAGGCGCGCAGCAGCTCCTGCGGGGTCGCCGGCAGGTGGGGAAACGGCGAGGGCACCGGCGGCGGGCGCATGATCTTCAGGTGCACGGCCTTGCCGATCGCCTCCCAGTTGAGGACCTCGACATGCACGCCCGCGGGCCCGGCCACGTCGGCGGGCAACTCCAGCGGTGCCGCCGCGCGCATCCGCTCGAACGCGCCGTCCTGATCCTGCGGATGGATCGCGACGATCCCCTTCACGAGGGACCGGATCGGGTTGTGGTCCTCGCTGCCTCCGCCGAGCGCGCGGAACTCCGAGATGCGCGCCAGCCCCAGACACCGCTCGGGCGCGATCCCCGCGTGCAGGCAGTACGCGAGCCCGAGGTCCTCGTCGAGCACCGACGGCTCGCCGTAGCGGCGCGCCACCCACTGCTCGTCGCCGCGGAACGACGTCGCGACGAGGGGGGCGTGCGTCGGGTCGGGTCGGGCGCCGGCGGGGAGCGGCTCATGGACGATGTCCCACTCCACCACGCGGCCCTTCTCTGACTGCGGGGTGAGCGGACCGCTGATGCGATCGGGGACGCGGTACACGCCGAAGACGACCTCGGGGTGCGCGGCGAAGCCGTGCTCGTACAGGTACGTGAGCAGCTCGGCGACCTGCGTCTTGCCGCGGGTCGCGATCCGCGTGATCTGGGTCGTCGCGGGCTCGGGGGCGCGGAAGGGCGCCCGGGCGGCGTCGCGCGCCGCGCGTTCGGCCGCCGCCACCCGCGCGCGCTCCTGCGGGTCCTCCAGCTCCTTGACCTCAGAGATGTTGAACGTCTGGCGCAGCCCCTCCTTGAACTCGCCCTTGCGCGCCGCCCGCTGCTCCTTCACGAACGAGAAGACCCCATCCCCCTGGATCTTGGCCTCGATCTCGTCGGGGTCACCCATGAGGTCGATCGGCGATCCGTGGAGATACCGGCCGGCCTCCCCCTCGAGCACGCGGTTGCTGTCGTTGATCGCCTTGGCTTCCCCGTAGGAGGCGCGCGCCTCCGCGCGGCCCTGCTCGACCGCCTCCATGTTCTTGTCGTACTTCGCGCGCTGTTCGGGGGTGAGGGACTGGAGGCTCGCCTCGATCTCCTCCTGGCTCGGCGGGTTGCGCGCAGCGTCGATCCCCTTCGCGATGTTCGACGGCTTGAAGGCGGTGGCGACGTCTTTGAGGAAGCCCATGTCGGCCTAACGGGTCGGCGGCGGGGGAGTTACGGGCGCGATCGTCGCACACCATTGCCTGCGCGTCAGCCCGCAGACCTGGCACGATTTCGCCGGTGACCAGCGAACCCGCCGCCGCGCAGCACCTGCGCGAGCTCAGCGTCACCGAGGTCTGCTTCGAGCTCGCTCGTCGCTGGGGACCGTCAGCACCCGCTTCACCGAACTCGCCCCTTCTTGAGCGGACGGTGCGTCGCATGACCCGAGGGTACGCCCCGCCCTCCGGGCGTGTCGCCATGATGTCACCATGGCCCCGGACGCCGAAGGCGAGCTCGACTACCGCTTCAGCCTCGCCAACGAGCGCACGTTCCTCGCGTGGATCCGCACCGCGATCGGCCTGCTCGCCGCCGGGATCCTCGCCGCGAAGGCGCTGAACTTCCAGCACGACGCAGTGCGCTGGATCGTGTCGGTGCCGCCCATCGTCGCCGGCGTCGCGACCGCGGTCGACGCATTCGCCCGCTGGCGCGGCTACGAGACGGCGATGCGGACGGGGCGTCGCCTGCCGGCCGGCCGGGGGCTGAAGATCCTCGCGTTCGGCATGGCCGCGTACGGCGTCGTGCTGCTCGTGGCACTGCTCATCGACGGCTAGCGACGCCGGCGATGTGCGGGAGCGCGAACGGGCCGAGCCCGGACATGAACCGCCGATGCTCGCCCAACGCGAAGCCGGAGGCCTCGATCGCCGTCAGCGTGTCGCGCGCGACGTGGCAGCCGGCCCCGAGATGGGGCCAGATCCCGGACGAGTCCAGCCAGCGCTGCAGCGCGGCGGGCCGCTCGCGGTGCGCCACGACGTGCTCGTAGAACCGCAGCTCGCCGCCCGGCCGCAGCACGCGCTGGAGTTCGCTGAGCGCCACGGCTTGATCGCTCACCGAGCAGAGCACGAGCGACAGGACGGCGCCGTCGAACGCGCCGTCGGCGAGGGGGAGGTCCTCCGCCGTGCCGTCGAGCACCTCGACGGGGACCGGTGCGCCCGCAGCGTGCTTGACCGCCTCGACCCGCAGGTGCGGCTCGGGCTCCACCGCGACGACGCGCGTGACCTCCGGCGGGTAGTGGGCGAAGTTCACGCCGGTCCCGGCGCCCACCTCCACGACCTCGCCACGCAGCCCGGCGAGCAGCTCGCTGCGGTCGCGGCCGGACATCGCGCCAGGCGCCGCGAGCTTCCAGAACCGGGCGAACAGCGGATGGTCGTGCGTCTGCGGACCAGACATGCGCCCGATCATTTCACATGCTCGAGGGACGGCCCGCCGTTCGGCGGCTCGGACCCCGACCCGACGCTGTGCACCGCCGGGACGAGCTCGCTGGTGATGAGCCCCGTCTCGTCGGTGAGCGCGTCGGCGAGCGCGAACCACTGCTGCGTGCGCTCGGGGGTGTCGACGATCACGGTGACGACCGGCACCCGCCGGCGCAGCTGCCACAGCGTGTCCCCGTGCGGCGCGTGGTCGCCGTGGTAGCCGCGGATGCCGCGCAGTGTCGTCGCGCCCGACGCGCCCGCACGGCGCAGCTCCCGGATGAGCGCTGCGTGCAGCGGCGCGCCCGCGTGCCGAGACTGCTCGCCCGCGAAGACCATGAGCTTCTGCCAGACGCCGAGCCCCGACGCGTCGGAGACCGGCACATGTCGCGGCTCGCCGATCCGCACGCCGTCGCGCTTGCACAGGCGCACGCGTTCGAGGGTCGCGAGCGGACGTTCCAGGATGTCCCCGAGCCGCCCGAGCGCGGCCGCGACCGCCGTGCCGGTGCCGACCGCGACGATCATGAGCGGGACCTCGGCGTTGCGACCCGTGAACCGCGCGCGGCGCCGATCGCCGTGCAGCGTGCCGTCGACGCCGAGCAGGACCGTGGCGCCCGCGACGCCCGCGTCACGCAGCACGTCGACCACCGCCTCGTGGGCGGGGCGCCCGGCGGCCCGCTCGTGGCGGCCGACGTAGACCGTGAGCTTCGCCGCCGCACCCGGCGCGTCCGGCAGCGCGACGCGGCCCGGCGGCTCGGTGATCAACCGCGCACGCTCGAGGGTGACGAGTCCCTGGAACGGCAGCGCGGTGACCTCGTCGAGCGCGCCGATGACACGCGGCCGCGCGTCGACCGCGGCGAACACGAGCGGCAGATCCTCTGACAGCGTGAGCAGGCGGTCGGTGCGCAGGTGCGTCGTCCCGAACCCCTCCATCCCGCGCAACAGCACGCTCGTGCGCAGCTGGTGCCGCGCCGAGATCTCCGCGAGGGCGTCGGCCGCGTAGCCACCGTCCTCCGTCCGCGCCCGCTCGCCGAGGTAGACCGTGAGCTTCAGCGCGTCTGCGGTCACAGCAGCAGCCCCAGCTCGCGCCCCGCCCAGGCGACGAACACGCCCAGCACGAGGCTGACGGCGAAGTTCGCGGCGCCCAGCCCGAGCCGCCCGTCCTCGCCCAGGCGATGACTCTCCAGCGCCCAGGTGCTGAACGTCGTGAAGGCGCCGAGGAAGCCGAGCGCCGCCACGCGGTAGGTGTCACCCTCGAGCGCGGCCCCGACCAGCACGCCGAGGACGAACGCGCCGAGCAGGTTCACGGCCAGGGTGCCGTACGGGAACGCCCGGCCGGCCCGCCGGGCGACGGCCCCGTCGAGCAGGAACCGAGCCATCGCGCCGAGCCCGCCGACCGCGCCGACCGCGAGGAGCACCGGCAGGCTCACGCGCGCAGCCGCCCGCCCGTGCGCACGAGGTTCGTGGCCAGGAGCACCGCGGCGAAGCCCGCCGCGATGCTCGCGACGGCGTAGGCGAGCGCCAGGCCGGCGCGGCCCTCGTCCAGCATCCACAGCAGCTCGATCTGCATCGTCGAGAACGTCGTGAGCGCTCCGCAGAACCCGGTGCCGAGCAGCGGCCGCCGGTAGGCCGACAGCGGCAGGCGCTCCTGCAGTCGCGTGACGAACCAGCCGAGCAGGAACGCTCCGGCGACGTTGACCGCAAACGTCTCCCACGGCCAGCTGCCGGGGCCTGCGGCAAACCGCTCGGCGAGCTCGGCGCGGACCACCGCGCCGGCGAAACCGCCGGCGAAGATCGCTGCGAGCTCACGCGGGTCCACACGCATGCCGCGACGATAGACGCGGTCTCGGGCGAACCGCCCGTAGGGGTCGCCGAGAGTCTCGTCGCCAAGGGCGGCACGGTGCAGCTCGTGTTCGGGCACGACCGCGTCGGCGAACAGCCGACGCCTCAGGAGCCGCGGTGACGGAGCGTCGCCGCGAGCCAGCCGAGGACGAGGCCCGCCAGCAGGGTCAGCCCGATCACCAGGATGAGCGGGGTCTGCAGCGGGTCACCGAAGACCCACGACACCTCGACGTCCCTCGTGTTCACTGCAGCAAACAGCCCGACGAGGACCCCGACCACGACCAGCGCGATGCGCGACGCGGTCTTCGTCGTGCGCTTGACCACGCCGGGGCCGTGCTCGGCGGGCGCGGGATCGACGGGGCGGGTGTCCGACTCGTGCAGCTCTGGGATCGTGGACATGTCGTGCTCCTTGTCGGCGGCAGGTTCTCTCTCCTCGTCCTACCCGCGAGAGCCGTTTGCCGTTCACTCACCTCGGAACGTTCTGAAGCGTCAGAAGACCGGGGTTTCCCTGTAGTCGCCCCAGACCTCCTGGAGCGCGTGGACGATCTCGCCCTCGCTTGTGGACGCGCGGGCGGCGTCCATGAGCGGCGGCATGAGGTTCCCGCCGCCGGCGGCGACGCGCTTGAGCTCGGTCAGGGTCGCTTCGACCGCCGCGGCGTCGCGGCGGGCGCGGACGCCCTGCAGGCTCGCGACCTGCTTGCGCTCGAGCGCCGGGTCGATCCGCAGGATCGGGGTCTGGGCGTCATCGCCTTCGGTGTAGCGGTTGACGCCCACGATGATGCGCCGCTCGTGGTCGATCTCGCCCTGGAGCTCGTAGCTCGCGTCGGCGATCTCGCGCTGCGGGTAGTTCTGCTTGACCGCCTGGACCATGCCGCCAAGCTCGTCGATCTTGGCGAAGTACTCGTAGGCCTGCGCTTCCATCTTGTCGGTGAGCGCCTCGACGAAGTACGCGCCGCCGAGCGGGTCGATGGTGTTCGTCACGCCGGTCTCGTGGGCGATGATCTGCTGGGTGCGCAGGGCGATGCGGACGGCCTCCTCGGTGGGCAGCGCGAGCGCCTCGTCGTAGGAGTTCGTGTGCAGCGACTGCGTGCCGCCGAGCACGCCGGCGAGCGCCTCGATCGCGGTGCGGACGATGTTGTTCAGCGGTTGCTGGGCGGTGAGGCTGACGCCGGCCGTCTGGGTGTGAAAGCGCATCCGCCAGCTGCGCGGATCCTGCGCGCCGAAGCGCTCGCGCAACTCGCGCGCCCAGATGCGGCGAGCGGCGCGGTACTTGGCGATCTCCTCGAAGAAGTCGATCTGCGCGTTGAAGAAGAAGCTCAGGCGCGGCGCGAAGTCGTCGACGTCCAGCCCGCGGTCGATGGCCTGCTCGACATAGGTGAAGCCGTCCTTGAGCGTGAAGGCGAGCTCCTGCGCGGCGGTCGAGCCGGCCTCGCGGATGTGGTAGCCGGAGACCGAGATCGGATGCCAGCGCGGCATGTTGTGCGAGCAGTACTCGATCATGTCGCCGCACAGGCGCATCGCCGGGTCGACGGGGAAGCACCACTCCT
>JBPPNC010000228.1:0-6875 GCA_051306365.1 Solirubrobacteraceae bacterium | reverse complement strand
GCACCGCCGCCTCATCCCCAACAATCACGACCCGCTCCCTCGCCCGCGTCACCGCCGTATAGAGCAGCTCCCGCGTCAGCATCGCCGAGTCCGCATCGGGCAGCACCACCGCCACCGTCCCGAACTGCGACCCCTGCGACTTGTGGATCGTCATCGCGTAGACCGTGTCCACGGCGCCCAGCCGCGTCGGGCTGAACGTCACGGGCTCGCCACCGCGCTCGAACGCCGCCTGCACCCGCTCGTCACCGACGTCGATCACCACGCCGGTGTCGCCGTTGTAGAGCTTCAGCCCGTAGTCGTTCTCGGTCACCAGCAGCGGTCGGCCGACGTACCACTCCGCCCCCGGATCGAACCCCGCAACACCCTCGGCCAGCCAGCCCTCGAGCACTCGCATCCACGTCTGCGCGCCGTGCGGCCCGCGGCGGTGCGCGCACAGCAGGCGGAAGCTCTCCAGCGCCCGCAGCGCACCCGACGCGTCACCCGCCGACGCCGACGACATCACGCCCGAAGCCGCCGCCACCGCGACGTCACGCACGTCGGCCAGCTCCTCGACGTGCGCGGCGGCCGCATCCGCGTCCAGCCACACCACGTCCTCCAACCCCGCCAGCAGCAGGTCGAGCACCGTGTCGGCATCGCCCGCGCTGATCGCCGTCGCCAGCTCCGCGATCCCCGCCTCGTACCGGTGGGTCTTCTCCAGCACCACGACCCCGTCGGCCAGCGCGTCGGACACCACGATGTCGCCCAGCACCGCACCCGCCTCCACCGACGTCAGCTGCCCCGGGTCGCCGACGAGCACCAGTCGCGCTCCGGGCCGCACCGCCTCGGACAGCGCGGCCATCATCGACAGCGACACCATCGACGTCTCGTCCACGATCACCACGTCGTGCGGCAGGCGGTTCTCCCGGCCGTGGCGGAAGCGCGAACGCGACCCCGGGCGCCAGCCCAGCAGGCGGTGCAATGTTGAGGCCGACAGCCCCTGCAAGGCGGCGCGCGTTTCCGCGGAAACGTCCATAGACCCTGCCGCCTCGTGCAGCGCCTCCTCCAACCGCGCGGCCGCCTTGCCCGTCGGCGCAGCAAGCGCCACGAGCGACACGCCCTGTTCGAGCAGCAGCGCCACGATCCGCGCCACTGTCGTCGTCTTGCCCGTGCCCGGGCCGCCGGCGATCACCGACAGGCGGCGGCGCAGCGCCGTCTCGCCCGCGCGGCGCTGGGCGTCGTCGGTGAACAGCCGGTCCAGCCCGCCTGCGAGCACGGCCTCGTCCACCGACGCCGCTGGGGCGTGCAACGCCCGGAGGTCCACCGCCAGCGCACGCTCCTGCTGCCAGAACCGGTCGAGATACAGCGCGCTGCCCACCAGCCGCAGTGGCAACCGATCCGGTGCGGAATCGCCCACCGCCACCAGCGGGCTCGCCGCCACCGCCGCCACCCACGGCTCCAGCGCCGGCCACGGCAGCGCCGCCACGTCGACGCCCGACTCGGGCTCCACCGTGATGGTCGACAGCACCGTCGCCAGGTCCGCGAACACATGCCCGAAGCGCGGCGCGCGCACCGCCAGCGCCACCGCAAGCAACACGGAGTCCGACGTCTCCCCGACCAGCGCCCCCAGCGACCGCGCCGCCGCCACGTCACCGCTGGACAGCACGTCCGCGGCGTTGAACTCCGCCAGCAGCCCGTCGCGCACGCTCGCCGCGCGGCGCCAGTCGAAGGGGTCGACAGCCATCGCGTCGCTCATCAGCCCTCATCCAGCAGGTCGCTCATTGCCTCAACCAGCGCACCCGGCGGCCGCCACGAGAACACCCCGCACGGCACGCCATCCACCCGCGGCGTCTCCTCACCCGACATCCCGCGCACGAACAGATAGAAGACCCCCGCCAGGTCCCGGTCCGGCGAGTACCCGTCGACCCGCCAGCGCAGGTAGCGGTGCAGCGCACACGTGTAGAGCAGCGCCTGCAGCGCGTAGTGGACGTGCAGCATCTCCGCGCGCAGCGCCGCCGGGCGGTAGTGCCACGCGGTGAGCGGCGTGTCGGGTTCGCCCAGCCAGTTCGTCTTGTAGTCGACGATCGCGAAGCGCCCGCCGACCCGGAACGTCAGGTCGATCGACCCCGTCAGGAAGCCGCGCAGCACCGGACGCAGCAGCGGGTCCTCGAGCCGGTCGGCGTAGGCGAACAGCGGGTCGTCGGCCGGCAGATGCTCGCGCAGCAGCGCCCCGATCCGCCGGGGTGACGCCGCGCCCGCCAGCGGCAGCTCGAATCCGAGCTCGTCCAGCCGGTCGGCACGGGAGACCGACGACAGCGGCGCCTCGTCGAGCAACCCGCCCAGCGGGGTCCGCAACGACGCCGCCAGCCCGCGCGCCAGCACCGCCGGGTCGCCGATCTCCACCCGCCGGAACGCCTGCGCCTCGATCACGCACCGCAGCAGCTCCGCCTCGAGACCGACCGTCGCGAAGTCCGCCGCCTCGAAGACGTCGTGCACCAGGGTGCCGAACCGCGTCCCGCTCGGCAGGTCGGCCAGCAGCGACGGCACGGCCCGCAGCTCCTCCTCGCCACCCCGCTCGGGGGCGACGAGCACGGCCGCGTGCTCGTCCTCCACCTCGTCGGTCTCCGGCTCGGAGGACCCCGCGTCATACGCCGGCGCGGTGATGTCGCTGTACGACGTCCGCCGCCACGTCCGGTCGACCGTCCGCCCGAACGTCGCCGCGGCCAGGTCGGCCTCCGGGTCGCCCCTGTGCGCCCACGGCGCCGCCTCCACGGGCCGCCCGACGGACTCCACGCTGATGCACCCGTCTCCGCCGAGGGACTCGAACGCCTCGCGCGCCACCGCATCGGACGGCACATCGCGCCCACCGTCGGCCGGGATCGCTCCGTCCTCAGCCTGGCCGAACACCAGTCGGCTCAGCGGCGAGTGCTGCGACCCCCACGTCCCCGCCCACCACAGCACCGCCTGGTGGCGCGCGCGGGTCAAGGCCACGTAGGCCAGCCGCAGATCCTCGCCGCGCTCCTCGGCCTCCTGCGCCGCGCGGTGGTCGCGGTACGCCGCGCCCGAGAGGCCGACGTCCAGCGTCCGCTCGTCGTCGGCCGTCGCGTCGTGGAAGAAGACCGGCAGCTGCTCGTCGGGGATCCACGACGGGTCCCACAAAAACGGGCAGTAGACGATGGGGAACTCCAGCCCCTTCGAGCGGTGGATCGTCAGGACCTGGACCGCGGCGGCGTCGGACTCCAGCCGGCGGGCGCGTTCCTCGTCGCCCTCGGTCTGCGCCTCGACGATCCGGCGGCGCAGCCACTGCGTCAGCGCGGCGGCGCCCAGGCCGTCGTCCATCGCCTCGGCGTGCAGGAGCTGGGCGATGTGGCGCAGGTCGGTCAGCAGCCGCTCGCCGTCTTCCCGGGCCAGGATCCGCCGCGGCAGCGACGCCTCCACGGTGACCGCCTGCATCAGCGCCGCGACCCCGTTCGTGCGCAGCACCTCCGCCCACCTGTGCAGCCGGTCGTGGACGTCCTCCCACCGGTCGTCGTCGGCGCACGCGACCTCGGCTGCCGTCCATCCGACGAACGGGGTCAGCGCCGCGGCGTGCACCCGGGCGATTGAAGACGGCCGCTCCAGCGCCTCCATGAGCGCGAGCCAGTCGCGGGCCGCGTCGGTGGCGAACACGCTGCCCGCGCCCGCGATCACCGCCGGCACCCCGGCGGCGGCCAGCGCCTCCTGTACGGAGAGCGCGTCGGCGTTGCGCCGGGTGAGGACCGCGATGTCGCCGGGCTTGACGACCCGTGCGTCGCCGGTCGTCCCGCGGGTGATCGTCGCGCCCGCGGACAGCAGCGCGACGACGTCCTGCGCCAGGTCGGCGGCGATCAGCGAGCGCACCGCCGGCTTCGTCGCGAACCCGCGCTTCGTGAGTCCCGCGTCGCGACGGTTCACGACCCGGATGCGCAACGGCGCCGCCAGCGGCGCGCCGTGCAGCCGGGGTGCGACGTGCTCGGGGGTCGCGCGGGTCGGCCGGTACGCGATGTCGGGGTGGCCCAGGCGGGCGCGGCGGAACAGCAGGTCGTAGGCGTCGAGCAGGCGTTGGTCCGAGCGCCAGTTCATGTCCAGCGTGCCGCGCCCGGTCGCCGTGCGCGAAGCTTCCAGGTAGGCGAAGACGTCGGCGCCGCGAAACGCGTAGATCGCCTGCTTGGGGTCGCCGATGAGGATCAGCGTGCCGTCGGGGTGGTCGAACGCGCGCTGCATGATCCGCCACTGCACCGGGTCGGTGTCCTGGAACTCGTCGACGAGCACGACGCGGTAGCGCTCGCGCAGCCGGGCCGCGACCTGGTCGCCGCCGTCTTCGTCGCGCAGCGCGCTGTCCAGGCGAGTCAGGAGGTCGTCAAACGTCAGCAACGAGCCGATCCGCTTGCGCCGCTCCAGTTCGGCGCGCGCCGCCCCGGCCAGGCGCACCCGCATGGCGGCGTGGGTGTCGGGGCTCGCGTCGTCGGGGACCAGCCTCGCGGTCGGGTGCTCGATCGCGGCGCGTGCGATCGCCATCGCCTCGCGGCGGTCGAACACCGGGCGCTCGCCGTAGAACCGGCGGACGAACAGGTCGTTGACGACGTCGTCCATGAGGTCGGAGACGTCCTCGACGAAGACCGAGTCGCGCTCGACGTCACCGGTGAAGCCCAGGCTGCCCAGCGCCTCCAGGCAGAAGCCGTGGGTGGTGGTGATGGTGGCGTTGTCGAAGTTGGCGACCGCGCGGGCCAGCCGGTCGCGGCGGACCTCCACGTCCTGCGACGCCAGGAACACCGCGAGTTCGTCGTCCTCCGGAACCGCCCCGCCGGCGAGCACCGCGCTCAGCGCTCGCTCGGCGGTGACGAACCGCTCGCGCACTCGCTCGCGCAGCTCCCCGGTGGCCATGCGCGTGAACGTCACGACGAGCAGCTGGTCGAGGGGGAGGCCGTCGGCGACATGCCGCGTGGCCAGCCCCGCGATCGTGTAGGTCTTGCCCGTGCCCGCGCTGGCCTCCAGCACCGTGACGCCCTGCGTCAGGGGGGCGCGCAGATCGAAGGAGGAGACGCTCACACCCGCATGGTCGAGCATCGGCCCGTCGGCCTGACGTCCGGTCGGCGGCTTGACAGCACGTCCGAATCGCGAAAGCCTGCGATGCACCTGTTTCGCATGGTGCGACGCCCCAGATTCTCCATCTTCGCGGCGACGCTGGCCGGCCTCGCGCTGGTGGGCGCCCCGACCGCTTCCGCCGACCCCGCACCCGGGGTGTGCGAGCACGACCCTGCGACCCAGACGGTCTCCTACACGTGGCCGACGTCCTACGTGTCGTCCGACCTTCCGGTCATCCAGCAGGTAGGCGGCCTCATCAAGGTCGGTCGCACGGCGCCGGCGAACAACTGCCCCGGCGCGACGACCGGGAACACCACACGCATCAAGATCCTCGGCCAGCCCTTCGGGACGTTCGGCAACGACCACATGGTCTTGTCGCTGCACAACCCGCTGCTCACCACCGGCGGGGACGAAATCAAGGTCGAGTTCGTCAACCCTGGGGTCAACGTTCGGCTGCGCGTCAACGGCTCCAGTGGCGACGACCACTTCGTCGCCGGCGCGAACGGGATCAACTTCAACGCGAACGAGGCCGTCCCTGACGCGGACGTGACGGCCAGCGGCGCCGGCGGGATCCAGCCGGAGAACATGGGCTGCGACCCGGGCGGATCGTTGTGCTCGGTCCTCTCCGACGTCGGTACCCCCGGCGACGACTTCCTCAGCACCCAGGGCGGATTCGGCACCGGGGGCCCGGCCTACCAGACGCTGTCCGCCAGCGGCGTGCTGATCGGCGGGCCGGGCAACGACCACCTCGTGGCCACGAACTGGACCGACGTCAACGGCGGTCCGGGGGACGACGACCTCGACGGGCCCGGCACGGCGAACAACAACTCCAACGTCCGGTACGACACCGCGCCGGGGCCCGTGACGGTCGACCTCGCACTGACCACCCCGCAGAACACCGGTGACGGCACCGACACGATCGCCGGCTTCGACGGCGCGAACGGCAGCCGGTACGCCGACACGATCTACGGAGACGCCGACGAGAACGGCATCGACGGCGGCAGCCTGTTCGGCACCGACCTGGGCGACCGTCTCGAGGGCCGGGGTGGCGACGACAGCCTCGCCGGGGGGTCCGGTAACGACACCCTGCTCGGCGGCGCGGGCGACGACTTCCTCAGCGGCTCGATCGGCAACGACACGATGGACGGCGGCGCCGGTGACGACACCCTCTATGGCGACACCGGCACCGGCACGAATCAGAACGGCAACGACAGCCTCACAGGCGGCCCGGGCGATGACCGCCTCTTGCCCGCGCGCGGCACCGATGTCGTGCACGGCGGTCCGGACACCGACACGATCTCGTTCACCTACGTGCTCTCCGGCGTGACCTACGACATGGCCGTGCAGACCCAGCAGGACACCGGCGGCGGTGGGCTGCTCACCGCGACCGGCATCGAGAACGTCTCCACGTCGGAGTTCTCGGACACCATCTTCGGCGACGACGGGCCGAACCGCATCAGGGGTCTCGGCGACTACTTCACGACGCCGAAGCCGCCGAATCGCGACGTCATCGACCTGCGCGGCGGCAAAGACTACGGGTCGATCGGCACCACCCAGGGCGGGACGGTCCTCGGCGGACTGGGCGACGACACGCTTCGGGGCGGCAACGGCCCCGACGCGCTCGACGGCGGTCCCGGCGCCGACGACGTGTCGGCGGGTGAGGGCGACGACACGCTCACTGGCCCGGCCGAGGGCGTGAAGGACACGCTGCGCTGCGAGGAGGGCAACGACACCGTCACCTCCTACGACGACGGGCTCGACGTGCTCACCGAGTGCGAGCTCGGCACGCCCGGGAC
>JBPPNC010000225.1:0-3913 GCA_051306365.1 Solirubrobacteraceae bacterium | reverse complement strand
GATGTGTATAAGAGACAGGGGCGGGCCGGAACGCCTCCTACTCCCCGAGTGTCGCGATGAAGAAGCCGTCCGTCCCGTCGGTATCCGGTGCGAGCGTCCGCGCCGTGACGACCGGCAGCCGCGCCCCGGCGACGATGTCCTCGTTCTCCTCACGCATCAGCGTGCAGGTGGAGTAGACGAGCCGCCCGCCCGGGACGAGCAGCGCCTCTGCGGCCTGCAGCAGCGCCCGCTGCTCCTCGGCCATCCGGGCCGTCCGCTCGGGGCTGGCGCGCCAGCGGATGTCCGGGTGGCCCTGCACGGTGCCCAGGCCGGAGCACGGCGGGTCGAGCAGGACGCGGTCGAAGCGCTCGGTCTTCGGGCGGGTCTGGACCTCCCCCACCTCGACCCGGACGTTGCCGGCCCGCATCCGAAGGCACGTCTCCACGAGCGACCGGGCTCGCCCGGCGTGGCGCTCGACCGCGACGATCTGTCCCTCGCCACCCATGAGCGCGGACAGGTGCGTGGTCTTGCCGCCCGGTGCCGCGCACAGGTCGAGGATCCGCTCACCGGGCTGCGGGTCCACGGCCCGGGCCACGTGCATCGCCGCCCGGGACTGCGGCATGAACGCGCCCTGCGCCCACAGCGGATGCCCGTGGGCGTCGAGCGGACCCTCGACGATGAGCCCCTCAGAGAGTTCCGGCGCGGGGTGGGTGGGCGCCCCGAGCTGCGCCGCGACGTCGTCTGGCTGCGCCACGAGGGTGTTCACTCGCAGTGCGAACTCCGCCGGCCGGTTGCCGGCCGCCATGAGCGCCCGCGCCCGTTCGGGGCCGAGCTGCTCGAACCAGTGCTCGGCCAGCCATCGCGGGTACGAGTGCCGGATCGCGGCGCCCTGCGGCGTGGCGTCGGAGGGGAGCTGGGGCGCCTCGCGCTGCGCGCGTCGCAGGACCGCGTTGACGAGCTTGAACCCGCCGCCGGGCGCCGCCTGCTTGGCAAGCTCCACCGACGTGTCGACCGCCGCGTGGTCGGCGACGCCGTCGAGGAACAGCAACTGGTAGAGCCCCAGGCGCAGCGCGGCAGCGACGGGCGGGTCCAGCTCGCTGGCCGGGCGCGCGAGCTGGGCGATGATCCAGTCGAGGCTGCCGCGCCGCTGGACGGTGCCGAACGCGAGCTTCGTCGCCAGCGCGCGCTCGCGGGGATCGAGGCCCTGCGCCTCCCCGTGCAGTGCGCGGTCGGCGTACGCCCCCTGCTCGAAGACGCGTCGCACCACGGTGAACGCGGCGCGGCGCGCCGGGGTGATGCCGGCCATCAGACCGTGGGGACCTGGTGGCCGCGCACGTAGCTCGCGGCGTCCATCGGGCGCTTGCCCGACGGCTGGATCTCGAGCAGCTCGAGGCCGCCGGCGAACAGGCGCCCTTCGCGCGCGCGCAGGCCGGCGCCGGGCGGTATGTCGGCGGGCACGCGGGCAGCCAGCACCCCGAGCATCGCGCCGTCACCGAGGGCCAGGCGCGCCCCGATGTGCGGGCTCAGCGCGCGGACGGTGCGCTCGGCCGCGACAGGGTCCGCGTCGGGGTCGATCGTGCGGTCCTCGGCGGTGATCTTCTCCGCGTAGGTGACCCCGTCCTCGGTCTGCTCGACCGGCTCGGGGCGGCGGGTCAGCACGTCGAGCAACAGGTCCGACCCGAGCTCCTCCAGGCGCGGTGCGAGCGTGCCGTACGTGTCGTCGGGCGCGATCGGCTCGTCACCGACGGCGTACACGGGCCCGCTGTCGAGTCCGGCGGTCACACGCATGATCGCGACGCCGGTGCGTTCGTCGCCCGCCATCATCGCCCGCTCCACCGGGGCGGCGCCGCGCCAGCGCGGCAGCAGCGACGGGTGGACGTTCACGAGCTCGAAGTCGCTGAGCAGCGGCTCCTTCAACAGCGCACCGAACGCACAGACGATGACCGCGTCGGGCCGCTCGGCGGCGATCTGCGCGACCGCCTCGGGGGCGTTGACATCCTCGGGCTGCGCGACCGGGATGCCACGTGCCCGTGCGGTTCCGGCGACCGGCGGCGACCGCAGGGTGCGGCCGCGGCCCTTCGGGCGATCCGGGCGCGTGACGACGAGCGACGGGCGGTGTGCCTCCGATCCCGCGAGCCGGTCGAGGACCGCCGCGGCGAACTCGGAGGTCCCGAGGTAGACGGTGCTCATCGTGATGTCGCTAGGCGAGTGCTTCGCGTTCGCGCAGGGCGCGCATCGCGGCCTTGCGCTGATCCTTGCTCGTGCGATCCAGGATCAGGACCCCGTCGAGGTGGTCCATCTCGTGCTGGATGACCCGGGCCTCCAGCCCAGCGGCTTCGATGTGCACGACCTCGCCGTGCTCGTCCAGGCCGCCGACGCGCACGTGCACGGGGCGTTCGACCTCGACCTGGATGCCGGGGATGCTGAGGCAGCCCTCGTCACCGATCTCGGTCTCGTCGCCCGCCCACTCCAGTTCAGGGTTGATGACCGCCACGATCGGGCTGTCGGGCTCGACGCGGTACACGAACAGCCGGTGCGAGATCGCGACCTGCGGCGCCGCGAGGCCGACGCCGAGGGCGTCGTGCATGAGCTGGCCCATCCACCGGACCTCTTCGCGCAGCTCACCGTCGAACCCCTCGACGGGGCGCGCCACGGTGCGCAGGACCGGGTCCCCCATGCGCACGATCCGCTCCATCGCAGCCTGGCGCCGGGCGACCGCTTCGGGATCGAGCCCGTCGTCCTCGTCGTCCTCGCGTTCGTCGATGTCGGGCTCGTCGGCCATCGAGGACATTCTAGGTCAGGCGAGGAGACGGATGATCGCGCTGATCCCGACGATCACGATGACCACCCGCAGCGTGGTCGGCGAGAGGCGCCGGCCGTACTTCGCGCCGAACTGCCCGCCCACGACCGCGCCGACCGCGATGAGCACCACTGCGAGCCAGGCGATGTCCGCGGCGAAGACGAACACGATCGTGGCGACGAAGTTCACGAGCCCGGCGAGCACGTTCTTGAACGCGTTGATGCGGTGCAGGTCGTCGGGCAGGGCCATGCCCAGGAGCGCGAGCAGGAGGATCCCCTGGGCCGCGCCGAAGTAGCCGCCATAGATCCCGGCGACGAATACCCCGGCGAGCAGCGCGGGGCCCGCATGCTCGCTCGGTGGGCGGCGCGTGGCGAGCCACGGCCCGATCCTCGGCTGGAAGATGATGAGCACCAGCGCGACGACGATGAACACCGGGACGATCGCCTCGAACGCGGACGCGGGCAGCGTGAGGAGCAGCACCGCGCCGAGCAGACCGCCGGCCGTCGACGCGACCGCCAGCCGCGCGACGCGCCGCCACTGGTTCTCCAGCTCGCGGCGGTAGCCGATGACGCCCGAGACCGAGCCGGGCACCAGACCGACGTTGTTCGACACGTTGGCGGTCACGGGCGGGTAGCCGACCGAGAGCAGCACGGGGAACGTGATGAGCGTGCCGCTGCCGACGACCGTGTTGATCATGCCGGCGCCGGCGCCCGCCAGGATGATGGCGATCGCCTCGAGGAGGGAGAGTTCGGTCACTGCGGGTCCACGTCCACGCTGAACGACACGCGCTTGTGCTCCTTCGCCGCGGCCACCGCGTCCACGGCCGCGCCCGCCGCACGGACGGCCGGGCGGCGCTCCGCGGCCTTGACGATGAGCTGCGCGCGCTCGCGCTCGCGCAGCCGGAACAGCGGCGCGGGCCCGAGCACGTCCCCGGGAATCCCGCGGGCGCGGAGGTGGTTCGCGAGCGCGGTGGCCGCCGCCATCGCCTGCGCGGCCTCCTCGGCGGAGCAGACGAACCTGATGAGCGTGGCGAACGGCGGGTAGCGGAGCGCTTCGCGGCGGGCGAGTTCCCCGGCGAGGAACCCGTCGGCGTCGTGCTGGGTCGCGGCGGCGATGGAGGGCGCGTCGGGCGCC
>JBPPNC010000203.1:0-12135 GCA_051306365.1 Solirubrobacteraceae bacterium | reverse complement strand
GAGCGCTCGCGCCCGCTCGCCGATTGAGGCGATGAGCGCCTCGAACGCGTCGACGAACAGCTGCACGCCCTCGTCGACGAGCTCAATGAGGGCGATCTGCTCGAGATCGACCCCTGCCGCGCGCACGTCGGCGATGACCTGTGCCGCGCCCTCGAGGTTCGCATCGACCGTGCGCGCGGCGGTCCCGTGGTCGCGCGCGGCCGCGAGCGTCGCGTCGGGCATCGTGTTCACGGTGTCCGGCCCGATGAGCGTGTCCACGTACAGCGTGTCCGGGTAGTCGGGGTTCTTCACACCCGTCGAGGCCCACAGCGGACGCTGCACCATCGCACCCCGCGCAGCCAGCGCCTCCCACTCCGGGCCGGAGAAGATCTCGAGGAACGACCTGTAGGCGAGCTGCGCGTTCGCGACGGCCACCTTGCCCTTGAGCTCGGGCCGTCCGAGAGCGTCGAGCGCCGCGTCGACCTTCGTGTCGACCCGGGAGACGAAGAAGCTTGCGACCGACGCGATCCTGTCGATCGCCTGTCCGGCATCCACCCGGCGCTGGAGGCCGGAGATGTAGGCGCGGGCGATCTCCTCGTAGCGCGAGACCGCGAACAGCAACGTGACGTTCACCGAGATCCCACGCGCCGTGAGCTCCTCGAAGGCGAGCACGCCCGCGGCCGTACCGGGGACCTTGATGAGGACGTTCGGGCGGTCGATCCGTGCGTGGATGTCCACCGCGGCCTCGATCGATCCCGGGGCGTCGTCGGCGAGCTCGGGCGGCAGCTCGAACGACACGTACCCGTCCCGGGCGTTGGTGGCGTCGTAGACGCCGCGCAGGTGGTCGCACGCCGCCCGGATGTCGGAGAACCCGAGATGGAAGAAGATCTCGCGGGGATCGGAGGTCTCGGCGAGCGCCTGGCGGTAGTCGTCGTCGTACCGGTCGCTGCCCCCCATCGCCTTCTGGAAGATCGCGGGGTTCGACGTGACGCCCGTGACCCCGTCCTCATCGAGGAGCCGGCGCAGCCCGCCGTCGCGCAGCAGCGCACGATTGAGGTTGTCGATCCACACGGCCTGCCCCAGGGCTCCGATGGCCCGCAGTCGGTTGTCGCTCATCGCTGGGTCTCCATGTTCGCGGCGGTCATCACGGAGGCTAGTGATCTCGCGGGCGGACCTTCGCCCATCCCTGGATGAATCGGGAGAATCTGACCCGATGGACGACCGCGAGCGTCTCCTGTCGCGACTGGCCCGGGTCATTGTGGACGATCGTGTCCTCGCCGCGATGGCCGCGGTCCCCCGTGACGCGTTCGTCCCCGAGGCGCTCCGGGGCCGCGCCTGGGAGGACTGTGCGCTGCCGATCGGATCCGATCAGACGATCTCCCAGCCGTTCGTGGTGGCCCGCATGTGCGAGCTGCTGGAGCTGTCGGGCGGGGAACGCATCCTGGATGTCGGCACCGGTTCGGGCTACCACGCCGCCGTCCTGGCCGCCCTCGGGGCGCGGGTCTGGTCGATCGAACGACATGCCGAACTCTCCCGGGCCGCCGCGCGCGCCCTCGCCCGGGCGGGGGTCCACGGGGTGACACTCGTCGTCGGCGACGGCTGTGCCGGGCTACCGGACATCGCGCCGTTCGACGCCATCAACGTCGCTGCCGCGGCGGAGCAGATCTCCGAGCTGGCCGATCTGCGCGATCAACTGGCCCCGGGAGGCCGTCTCGTCGCGCCGGTCGGAGGCCCCGATCAGCGTCTCGTGGTGCTCCGCCGAGGGGCGTCCGGATGGTCCACGACAGACGCCGATCCGGTGAGATTCGTCCCGCTCGTACCGGATTTCCCAGCGCCTACGGGCATGATCCGCCGCCGGGGGAGGTAGTTTGCCGCCCTCAGGAGCAACCCAGAGGGAGCTGTTCAATGTCCTTGACGAAGCAGGAGCTTGCCCAGAAGGTCGCCGGGGATACCGGTCTGTCCCAGGCGCAGGCGAAGGAGGCCATCGAGGCCACCTTCGAGTCGATCACCAAGGAGCTCGCCGATGGCGGCGAGGTCGCGGTATCCGGATTCGGGAAGTTCAGCGTCAGCAAGCGTGCGGCCCGTGAGGGTCGCAACCCGGCGACGGGCGAGACCATCAAGATCGCCGCGAGCAACGCCGCGAAGTTCTCGGCGGCCGCTGGCCTCAAGAAGGCCCTGAACTAGGGCTGGATTCACAGGCCCGCAGCACCGCGGGCCGTCAGCGGCCGGCCCCCCTGCCATGTCCGGGGGGCCGGTCCAGCGGCGAGCGCCGATCACCCGGCGGCCTCCGCCACGTCCGCGATGACGCGGGAGAGCTGTCCCCCCTGCCATGCCAGCGGGGATCGCCCGTGGTCCTCGACGTGGAGCACGGCGCTGGGGACCGTGTCCGCCCAGATACGCCCCACCTCGAGTGGGTGGCCCGGATCGGCCTCGTCGCGACTTGCGACGACGGCCGCCGGGACCGCAATGCGTCCCAGGTCCTCCATCGCCGCGAACGGTGACGACCGCGGCACGGCCTGCAGCGCGTCCGCGACCGCGTCCGGGTTCCGATGCTGCCCCAGACGCTGGCGGACGACCTTCTCGACCGTGTCGCGCCACGCCTCGGGCACCTGCTCGAACGGGTAGGCGGCGACGAACCCGTCGACGCCCCCGGTGCGCAGCCCCTCGGCCAGGGCGTCCCAGTGGGCCAACCCCGGGTCGCGACCCGGAAGGAACGCCGGCGTCACGAGGCAGACCGAGGCGACCCGCTCGGGATGCGCCAGAGCGAACGTCGCGATCGTGTGCGCCCCCATCGACGCCCCTGCGAAGGTGGCGCGCTCGATGCCGAGCCCGTCGAGCACCGCCAGCAGGTCGGCGGCGAGCACGTCGTACCCGTAGGCAGAAGGGTCCGCCGCCGGCGAGGACCGCCCATGGCCGCGGGCGTCGTAGGCCACCACCCGATGGCCCGAGCGCTGCAGCGCCTTCGACCCCATCACGACGTACCTGCGCGTCGCGGTCAGTCCGTGCAGCAGGACGACCGGGGCGCCCTCGCCGTCGTCGCTGACGCTCAGTGTCGTCCCGGCGCGCTCGATCTCATGCTCGGCCATGGATCTCCAGCCTACGGGCCAGGCGGCAATAGCATGGCCTCCATGACCGTCATCGACGTGACCGAGGCGACGTTCCAGCAGGAGGTCATCGACCGCTCCCGTGAGGTGCCGGTCGTCGTGGATTTCTGGGCGGAGTGGTGCGGCCCCTGCCGTCAGCTCGGCCCCGTGCTCGAAGCGGCGGCCAACCGCCGGACCGGCGACGTCGTGCTCGCAAAGCTCGACACCGACGCCAACCAGCAGCTCGCCGCCGCGTTCCGCATCCAGGGCATCCCGGCCGTGAAGGCGTTCCGCGATGGCGCGGTCGTCGACGAGTTCGTCGGCGCCAAGCCTCCCGCTGAGGTCGAGCGGTTCTTCGACGGCCTCGTGCCCAACGAGGTCGATCAGCTCGTCAGCGCCGGCGACGAGGCGTCCCTGCGGCGCGCGCTGGAGCTCGAGCCCGCGCGGACGGACGCCGCTGCCGCACTCGCCACGCTGTTGCACGCACGAGGCGACCACGACGGTGCGCTGGCGCTGGCCGACGGTCTCCCCGGCTTTCAGGCCGAGGGGCTCGTCAGCCGCATCCGCCTGGCCGATGACGACACCTACGCCCCGGCGTTGGAGGCGTTGGACGCCGGCGAGCCCGAGCGCGCGGTCGATCTCCTCATCGCACTCCTCCCCGACGCAGGGGAACAGAAGGACGACGTGCGGCGGATCGTCGTGGCCGCGCTGGACAGCCTGGGCGTCGAGCACCCCTTCGCGCGTGACGCGCGACGGCGCCTCGCCGCAGCGCTCTACTGAGAGGGCGCGGCGGCGGCGTGCTCGCGGATGAGCGCGGCGGATTCCTCGGCCCGCTCCCAGAAGAAGAGATGGCCGACGCCGTCGAAGATCTCCGTGCGCGCTCCGGGGATGAGCCGGCCGATCAGCTCGCCGTTGCCCACGGGCAGCATCCGGTCGAGCGTCCCGTGCATGACGAGCGTGGGCGCCGTGATCTCCCCCAGCCGCGCGTGGCTGTCGTGACCGGCGATGGCCTGCATCTGCAGCCCGATGAACGCCACCGACGCGGGGCGGTTCGTCGCGCGCTCGATGTACACCTGGAAGTGCGCGGGATCCTCCGCGTACGCCGCGGAGACGTTCACCTCGTACATGGCCTGCAGGGCTCGCTCGCGGTCGCCCGACGCCATCGCCTCGGCGAGCATGTGCATGTCCTCCGGCGTGCCGAAGGTCGCCTCCGGCCCACCGCAGTAGGTGCACCCGAGCGTCAGCGTGGCGACGCGCTCGGGAGCCGCCAGAGCCAGCTCCTGGGCGACCATGCCGCCCATCGAGATCCCGCACACGTGCGCGCGGTCGATCTCCAGCGCGTCGAGGACGCCGATCGCGTCGTCGGCGAGCTGCTTGATCGTGAACGGCTCCCAGTGCTCGGCGCTCTGGCCGATGCCACGGTGGTCATAGACGATGACCTCGAACCGCGCCTCGAGCTCGGTGAGGAACGGCTCGCCCCAGTGCCCTGTGTTCCCGGACATGCCCATGATCAGGAGGAGCGGCTCCCCCTGTCCGCGGCGCTCGTAGTACAGCTCGACATCGTTGACCGTGACCGTGGGCATGCAGCAGAGCCTATAGCGGGAGCACGAGCTGCCCGCCGTCTGCGGACTCGTGATCGAGCGCCGCGAGCCGGACGCCGAGCAGCCGCACGGGCCGGGCCGGCCCATACTCGCGCAGGAGCTCCGCGGCGACGTCCGCGACGAGGTCGCCGTCGTCGGTGGCCACGGGCAGCGTCCGCGCCCGGGTGACGGTGGTGAAGTCGTCGAGCCGCACCTTGATCCCGATCGTGCGCCCGCGCGCCCCCGCCCGCTGCACGCGGGCGCAGAGCTCCATCGCGAGCGCCCGGAGCAGTTCCTCCTGGCGCCCACGGTCGGCGACGTCCGTGTCGAAGGTGCGCTCGCGCGACTCGGAGACGGCCTCGCGCACCGGGGTCACGGTGGCCGAGCCCTCGAACCGCGCCCGGGCGCGCAGCTCACGGCCGTGGTTGGGGCCGAAGACGGAGACCAGGTCGGCTTCGGGCGCCTGTGCGAGCGCCCCAAGCGTCCGCAGACCCAGGCGGTCCAGACGTTCAACCGTCTTCGGCCCGATGCCCGGGACCAGGCCCGGTGGCGCCCCCGCGAACCGGGTGCAGGCGTCCTCGCGCGTGAGGACGACGAACCCGCGGGGCTTCTCGGCGTCCGACGCGACCTTCGCCACCAGCCGGTTCGGGCCGATCCCGACCGACACGTCGAGCTGGCAGTGTGCGCGCACGTCAGTGACGAGGCGGCGCATCGCCGCGCGAGGTGCCAGGTGGCCGGAGAGATCGAGGTACGCCTCGTCGAGGCCGAGCTGCTCGACCGTTTCGACGTGCGCCCGCACGATCTCTCCATGACCCGTGCGGACATCTCGCGGTACGCCTCGAAGTCCGGCGGGACGAGGATCGCGTCAGGGCAGAGCCGCCGCGCCCTCGCGGTGGGCATCGCCGAGCCCACGCCGAACCGTCGCGCCTCGTAGGAGGCCGTGGTGACGACCGCCCGGGGCCCGTCGCCGGAGACGATGACCGGCAGGCCGCGCAGCTCCGGGCGGCGCTGGAGCTCGACGCTGGCGTAGAACGCGTCGAGATCGATGTGGGCGACCAGCGGGGGCACCCCTGGAGGATGCCCCCTGCACCGGTCGGTGGTCGGGGTGGGCGGGGGCTACATTGCGACCCAGACCGGGCCGGTCGAGCCGAAGCCCAGTGCCTGCTTGACCGCGGGGCTCAGATCGAACTCACGGCCGGCGTGAAACGGCCCGCGGTCGACGACCCGCGCGTGGACGAGCTTCGCGCCCCGGCGGAACGTCAGGCGGGCGCCGCACGGCAGTGTCTTGTGCGCCACGCCCATGATCCCGGCGTGGAACGTCTGGCCGCACGCGGTGCGGTTGCCGTAGAAGCCGGGCCCGTACCACGACGCGAACGACTGGCGGAACGCGCGCATCCGGCCGACCTTCGCCCGCGTGCCGCTGTTCAGGGCGTCGCCCCCGAACCGCACGCGCAGATCGGCGGAGCGCCGAGCGACGGCGGACAGCCGGTAGCGCCCGCGGGCGTCCGTGCGATCGCGGTCGAGCGTGCGCCAGTGACGGCCCACATGGGCCTGAAGTGTCACCATCCGCCCGGCGCGCGCGCGGCGCAGGCTGCCGCTCACGCGTGCCGTGCGCCCGGCGGCGACGTTCAGGCGCGCCGACGTCGTGCGCAGCTGGGCCGCCACACGGACACGGCGGGCGCTCGTCGTGGCCTGAGGCGCAGCGGCGGTGAAGGCCGTGGCGCCCGCGGTCGCCGTAGGCGATCCGGTCGTCACGCGGACGGCCCCTGAGCGCGACAGCGCGACCTTCAGGCGGTAGCGCCCGGTCCCCGCGGCCTTCGCGGTGGCGATCGGCGTCCAGATGCCGGCGTCGACGGCGCGGTACTGCAGCACGACCGGCGCCCCGGGGCGCGTGGCCCCGCGGACCACGAGATGCTCGCCGTAGCTCAGGTGATGATCGGCGACCTTGGCGGTCACCCCAGGTGTCGCCCCCGCGGCGGAACCGGCGGTGGCAAGCACGAGCGCACCCGCGACGGCGGGGACGCACGTAGTGCACGTCAACCTCATAGGAGGCCCTCCTGACAGTGCTGCCTACGGGGTTAGCTGACGGGCTCGCGCCGTGCACCGGCGTGTCCGCTCCTGCGGATCGCTCGGTCGGCGCTACGGCCGCAGCAGCGGCCGATTCGCCCCGTCCGGCCCGAGGGGATCGGGCCGGCAGTGGGTCCCCCGTTCGCCCGCGCGTTGACCGCAGGCGACTCGGCAGGTTGTATTGCGTCTCACCACGCTAGGCCCGGTCGGCGGGCTCTCGTGTGGGTGCCGTCACACAGGGCGCCTCGGGAAAACCGCTGCACCTCGCCGATTTCCCGACGGCCGGTGCGCCACGTCCAGCTCAGGCGGCGGCGGCCAGCGCGCCCTCGTCGACGTGATCGCGAAGCTTCGTCAGGCCCAGCCGGATGCGGCTCTTGGCGGTTCCCAGCGGCACCCCGACGTGCCGTGCGACCTCGTCGGCCGTCATGCCGCCCCAGTAGGAGAGGACGAGCGCCTCGCGCTGGGCGGCGGGCAGTTCTCGCAGGGCGTCACGCACGGCGCTGCGCGTCACGTCGCGCTCGGCTTCGACGTCCGGGCGCTCGTCGCGGCGGGGCGCGTCCTGGGCGACGACGACCTTCAAGCGCTCGCTCGCGCGACCTGCGGCCTGGCCCTCGCGCCAGAGGTCCAGCGCGCGCGACCGAGCCATCAGGCGCAGGTAGCTGCCGAGCTCGCCCCGACGATGATCGAACTTCTGCGGGTTCCGCCACACGCGGACGAACACGTCTTGGGTCACGTCCTGGGCCTGCGCGGGGCTCTGGACGATCCGGTATGCGGCGCCGTAGACGCCACGGCGGTGCTGCTCGTAGACGGAGGAGAAGGTGGTGACGTCGGAGAGGTCCATGGGGAAGTTCCTTCTGCAGATTGTGCGCTTACTTTACACACCCCGTTGAAGGTTGGCAAGGGGGTTCCCGAACGCCACAATCGACCGATGGATTCCGGCGACCGCCTCTCGGGTCTCGACACCTCGTTCCTGCGGCTCGAGGATGGGCGGGCGCACATGCACGTCGCGTCGCTCACGGTGTTCGACGGCCCCGCCCCCGCGTTCGCCGACCTCTGCGACCACGTCGAGGGCCGGCTCGACCTCGTGCCGCGCTACCGCCAGCGCATCGCCGAAGTCCCCGCCCAGCAGGGACGACCCGTCTGGGTCGACGACCCGCACTTCAACCTCCGCTACCACCTGCGCCACACCGCACTGCCCCACCCGGGCGGCGACGAAGAGCTGCGCCGGCTCGCGGGCCGGGTCTTCGCGCAGCGGCTGGATCGCGACCGGCCGCTGTGGGAGATCTGGATGGTCGAGGGCCTGCGCGACGGCCGGTGGGCGATGCTCAGCAAGACCCACCACGCGCTCGTCGACGGCGTCAGCGGCGTCGACATCACGACGATCATGTACGACCTCGACGAGCACCCGCCGCACCGGGCGACCGCGCCGTCACGCTGGGAACCGCGGCCCCTGCCGACGAAGGCGCAGCTGCTCGCCAGCGCCATCACCGAGCGGCTCGTCCACCCCCATGCCATCTTCGACGAGGTCGTGGCGCTCACCGTCAGGCCACGGCGCGCGGCCGAGGAGCTGCTGCGCCAGGTGCGCGACCTTGGCGCCTTCGCGCTCGTCGGCGTGCGCCCGGTCCCCCTGACGCCCCTGAACGTCCAGATCGGCCCACACCGCCGCTACACCTGGGTCGACGCCGACCTCGCCGAGTTCAAGCAGATCAAGAACCACCTCGGGGGCACCGTCAACGACGTCGTGCTCGCCGCCGTCGCCGGTGCGCTCGGGCGGTTCCTTCGGCGGCGCGGCTTCGACACGGACGGCGTCGTCCTGCGCGCCATGGTCCCCGTCTCCGTGCGGACCGCCGACGAGCGGGGTGCGCTCGGTAACAAGGTCGCCGCCATGTGGGCGCCGCTGCCGGTCGGCATCGAGGATCCGGTCGACCTGCTCGGCGCGGTGCGCCGGTCGATGGGCCACCTCAAGGACTCCGGCCAGGCCGTCGGCGCGCAGACGCTCACCGAGCTCCTCGGATTCGCACCGCCGACGATCCTCGCGCAGGCGATGCGGCTGACGCCGCACCAGCGGTACTGCAACGTGGTCGTGACGAACGTGCCCGGCCCGCAGTTCCCCCTCTACGTCCTGGGCCACCGCCTGCGTGCGCTGTACCCGGTCGTGCCCGTGTACGACCGGCTCGCGCTGAACATCGCGGTTCTCTCCTACGACGGGCGGCTCGGGTTCGGGCTGCTCGGCGACTACGACGCGGTCCCCGATCTCGATGACCTCGCCGACGACCTGCGCCAGACGATCGCCGGGCTGCTCGTCGCCGCCACCGGGCCGCTGCCGGAGCGGCCCCGGCGCTTCGCTCGATCCGCAGGGCCCGCGTGAGGATCGCGGCCATCGCGGTGATCGTCGTCGCACTCGTCGCGATCGGCGGATTCGGGCTGTCGACGTTCGTCAACGGCCGGGACTCGGCGTCGGTGTCGACAGGCCCGGGCCCCGGGGCCGCGCGGGGCGAGGCGGAGACCGCCCTCGGCGCCGCCGGCGATGTGGGCGTCGCCGGGAACGTCGTCCTGCTCTACAGCAGTGACGCGGACGGCCCCCCGCTGCGCGCGCTCGCCGACGAGATCACCGGACCGGCGTCCCCGGAGCTGGAGCAGGCCGGGCAGGCGGTGCTCGTGCGCCAGTCGCCGGACGCCGGCGGCGTCGTCGCCCTCAGCGCGACGCGCGTCCTGCGCGCGGACAGCGCCGGCGATTCGCAGATCCGCGCGTTCGTCGAGTCGTCGCTCGGCAACGCGGAATCCGGCTGACCTCGTACGCTCCCTGCCCCATGGCGGCCACCCTGCGGATCGCACTCGCGCAGCTCAACCCGGTCGTCGGCGACATCGCCGGCAACGAGGCGAAGGTCGTGCGGGCACTCGACGACGCTCGCGCGCAGGGCGCGCAGCTCGCCGTGTTCCCCGAGCTCGTGCTCAGCGGCTACCCGCCCGAGGACCTGCTGCTGAAGGGGCACTTCCTGCGCGACTGCCGCGCCGCGCTCGAGCGGATCGCCGCCCAGGCCCGGGACATCGTCGCGATCATCGGCTTCCCCGAGCGCGCAGAGGACGTCTACAACGCCGCCGCCGTCTGCGCCGACGGCGAGGTGCGCGGGATCTACCGCAAGCAGCACCTGCCCAACTACGGCGTGTTCGACGAGCTGCGGTACTTCCAGTCGGGCGACACGCCGGCCGTCGTCGAGGTCGACGGCGTGACCGTCGGGCTCACGATCTGCGAGGACATCTGGCAGCCCGGGCCGCCGCTCTCCTCCGAGGCCCTGGCAGGGGCGCCTGTGATCGTCAACCTCTCCGCGTCCCCGTACCACGCTGGCAAGGGTCTCCAGCGAGAGCGGATGATCGGCCAGCGGGCACGCGACAGCCTCGCCGCCGTCGCGTTCTGCGCGCAGGTCGGTGGTCAGGACGAGCTCGTCTTCGACGGCCACTCCTTCGTCGTGGACCACGAGGGCCGCACCGTGCTGCGCGCGCCGCAGTTCACCGCGGGGCTGCACGTCGTGACCGTCGACGTCGAGGCCGCCCGCGCGCAGCGGCTGCGCGACACGCGCCCCCGCCAGGTGGCACGCACCGTGCGCGCCGACGTCGACCACCTCGGCCGCTTCAGCACCACAGGGGACGCTGCGACGCCGGCCGCGCAGGGTGCGATCGCGCACGTGCTCGCGCCCGACGCGGAGGTCTATGAGGCACTCGTGCTCGGCACCCGCGACTACGTGGAGAAGAACGGCTTCCGCCGGGCCGTGATCGGCCTGTCCGGCGGCATCGACTCGACGCTCGTCGCCCTCGTCGCCGTCGACGCCCTCGGGTCCGACCGCGTCACGTGCGTCACGATGCCGTCGCCGTACTCCTCGAGTGCCACCCGGGGTGACGCGCACGTCCTCGCCGAGCGGCTGAGCGTCGAGCTGCTCGAGCTGCCGATCCTGAACATCATGCGGGCGTACGACGAGACCCTCACCGAGCCGTTTGCCGGCCGCGAGCCCGATCTCACCGAGGAGAACCTGCAGGCCCGCATCCGCGGCAACCTCCTCATGGCGCTCTCGAACAAGTTCGGCTGGCTCGTCCTGACGACCGGCAACAAGTCCGAGCTGAGCGTCGGCTACTCCACGCTCTACGGCGACAGCGCCGGTGGTTTTGCCGTCATCAAAGACGTCCCGAAGACGCTCGTCTACCGCCTCGTTGCCGAGCGCGACGATCGCAGCGACGGGCCGCTCGTGCCCGACACGGTCGTCACCCGTCCCCCGTCGGCGGAGCTGCGCCCCGACCAGCAAGACGAGGACTCCCTGCCGCCGTACGACATCCTCGACCGCATCATCGAGGGCTACGTCGAGCACGACCTGGGCCGCGATCAGCTCATCGCCCGCGGTCTGCCCGCCGACGAGATCGACCGGATCATCCGGCTGATCGATCTCGCCGAGTACAAGCGGCGTCAGAACCCGCCGGGCATCAAGATCACGTCGAAGGCGTTCGGCCGCGACCGGCGCATGCCGATCACCAGCTCCTATCGGGAGTAGCACGGGGGCCCCTCCAGCCGGGAGAAGCAGGAGCGCAGCGAGTTCTCCCAAGTCCGTCCGAGGGCTATGACCTCGGACGGACCGCGATGGTCATGCGCGTCGTCGCGCACAGCCGGCCCTCGTCGTCGGTGATGTCGACGTCCCACACCCAGGTCGTGCGGCCGCGGTGGCGGCGCGTTGCCGTCGCGTGGACGTAGTCGCCGGACGTGATCGGCCGAAGGAACGACGTGCTGTTGGCCAGCCCCATCGCCGCCTTGCCGTCGGGCAGGACCGCGGCGGCCGTCGCCATGGAGGCGGTGGCCTCGGCGATCGACGCGTACAGCCCGCCGTGGACGAGCCCCATGGGCTGCTTCACCTCGTCGCGGATCGCGACGCGTGCGGACACCAGCTCGTCGGTCACGTCGAGGATCTCGAGGCCGTAGAGGGCATCGAAGGTCCGGTCCAGGGCGATCGATGGCTCGAAGGGCTCCATGCGGCGCCACTGTAGTCCGTCCACACCGTCGCCCGGCTGGCCAGCCTGGGGGGCTGCGAGGCGGCCAACGATCCGCCAGGTCCGCCCAGTAGGGTTGCGTCCAACTTATGAGCCGCCTGCAGACGCTGCCCCCCGACCAGCGTGCGGTCCTCCAGCTGCTGCTGCAGAAGGACCGCTCGTACGACGAGATCGCCCAGCTGCTCCGCTTGGACGGACAGACCATCCGCGGTCGCGCCCACGCCGCCGTCGCCACGCTCGGCCCGGACAGCACCGATCTGTCCGAGGATCAGCGCGGCGAGCTCACGGATTTCCTGCTGGGTGAGCAGACCGCCTCCGCCCGCGCCGCGACGCGCGCGTTCCTCGAGGGTTCACCCGCGGCGCGCTCCTGGTCGCGCGACGCAGCCGAGGCCCTGCGC
>JBPPNC010000177.1:0-2790 GCA_051306365.1 Solirubrobacteraceae bacterium | reverse complement strand
CCGGCAGGCGACCACGTGTCGCCTGCCGGGGTGTGGGTCAGGTCACCGCTTACCCTTCCCGCGCGGCTTGCTCTCCCTCGGGAGCGGTCCGAACGCCGGGGGCGGCTTGCGCTCGCGACTCGCGGCCTCGTAGGCCGCACCGATTTCCAGGAGCTTCCGCTCGGAGAACGGGAGGCCCAGGAACTCCAGGCCGACCGGCATCGCGACGGGCTTCGGCGGCAGCAGCTCGCCGTCGGCGTTACGGTCGTACACCTTGGTCGTGAACCCGGCCGGGATCGTTATAGCCGGGAAGCCCCGGCTGCTCATCTGCGTCCAGCTCGAGCCGCGGTCGTTGACGCCCGGCTCCTCCGGCGACGTCAGGATACCCGGCGTCGTGCTGCCCGAGGGGTAGACGACGGCGTCCAGCTTCTGCTCCGCGAAGCAGGTGTACACGACGGTCTGCATGGTGAAGCGGGTCTGCAGCGCGCTGGCGGTCGCCAGCGTCGTGGCCCGGTCGCTATTGGCGAGCCCGCTCCTGCGGTTGGGCAGGTTCGGGTTGGGGTCGTTCCAGAAGTTCGCCTTGGTGACCAGGTCCGTGAGGCTCTTGATCTCGGCGTCACCGCGTTCACGCAGGTATGCGTTGAAATTGTACTTCGCGTCCCCGGCATCCGAGGCGACACCGCCCAGGTTGCGGATGCTCGGCCGGCCGGTGCCCGTCTTGGGGACGAGCGTCGGGTCGAAGAACATGTCCAGCAAGGTGCTGATCTGGTCGGTGGTCGGAGCGCCGGCACTGTCCAGCGGGAACAGCGCGGGGAACTGCCGCGTAAACTGCTGGTTCTGCCACTTGGGCACGTACCGGTCGACGCAGCTCTGGAACAGCGCGCCCTTCGGACCGGGGTCGACCACGGTCGCGCCGAGCTGGCGCAGGCCAGCAATCTGCCGGTCGACGATGTCGATGCTCTCCGCGTCGTTGAGGGTGAACAGGTCCTTGTCCATGAACTCGCGGACCACGCCGATGCGGTACCCGTCGAGGCGGCTCTTCCCCCACCACGGACGCTCGGCGGACGGGGCCGTATCACGCCCGTACGCGAACGAGGTCAGCTCGTCCTTCGGGTCGAAGCCGGAGAACGCGTCGAGGATCTTCCCGGCGTCGTCCACCGACTTGCAGATCGGCCCGACGCGGGTGTTGATGCCGCGCTGGATCATGCCGTCGGCGCTCACAAGTTCGCGGGTCGGCACGAGGCCGACGGTGCTCGCCCAGCGGGCCGGCTTGAGGATGGACCCGCCGGTCTCCTCGCCGATCGAGCAGGTGACGAGGTTCGCCGTCACCGAGACGGCCGAACCGCCGCTCGATCCGCCCGGGTCACGCTCGGTGTCGTAGGCGTTGCACTGTGTGCCGCCGAACGAGCTGCGTGCCGCGCCGCCCGCGTACTCGTCGAGGTTGGCCTTCGCGAGGATGATCGCGCCAGCGGCCCGCAGCCGCTCGACGACGGTCGCGTCGTCCGGCGGGCGGTCGTTGGCATAGAACGCGTCGGCACCCGACGTGGTCCGCATGTCGAACGTGTCGTACTGGTCCTTGATCGACATCACGACGCCATGCAGCGGGCCGGCCAGGCGGCCCGACCGGGCGAACCTGGCGTCGAGCTGCGCGGCGGCTTCGAGCGCGTCGGGCATCTTCGGATCGTTGTCGACTCCGTCGGTCATGCTCCGGCGCGTCCGGGCGTCGAAGCCCCACTTCTCGGCCGTCCTGGGCCGCAGGTTCAGGGTGATGAGCGCGTTGATCTTTCCGGCATTCGGGATCATCGTGACCGGGCCGAGGACGCCCTCGGGCTGGCTCACGCAGGTGCCGTTGTACGCCTTGATGCGCTCGAGGTACGCCTCGACGATCTGCGTGGTGGTGACCTGACGGCGCTGGATCGCCGTCTGGAGCTCGGAGATCGACTTCTCCTCGACGCGGAAGTCGCTGCCGCGCGGGGCGAACGCCGCGCCGGCGGTGGGGGCCAGACCGAGCCCCGTCGCACCAGCGAGCAGCGTCGCCACCACGGCGCTCCTGGCGCGTGGCCGCCACCCGCCTTTCGCTCTGTGGAATCCCTGCTCAGACCGCATTTCCTGCCTCCGCTTCGTGGGGTCGGGACTGACGGTCGCGAAGGTACCGAGGCCCTGTCGGGGTGGGTATAGACCGCCGGTCGGAGCCATGCTTCTGACCGGTTGCACGATCCGTCCCGACTTGTCCGGTTCGCGCGAGACCCTGAACGGGTGAGTGACAGCACTGCGCAGAGCGCCGGAAAATGTGCCGTCCTTGCGGGAAGTCGTCATAACCCGACCGGCGCGGCGGACTACTCTCGTCCTCTTCCGTGAGCACCTACGAGTACCCGCCCTCCGACGCCCCGCCCGTCGCGCCTCCGGCCCACACGCCGCCGCACTCGATCGAGGCGGAGCAGGCGGTCCTCGGCACGCTCCTCATCAGCGAGCGGCCGATGTACGCGCTCGTCATCGAGGAGGGTCTCAACCCCGAGGACTTCTTCCGCCCACGCCATCAGGCGATCTTCGGAGCGATGCTCGCGCTGTACGAGCAGAGCGAGCCGATCGACCGCCTCACGGTCATCGAGCACCTCAAGGGGAAGAACCTGCTCGAGCAGGCCGGTGGCGAGGCCGCGCTCGATGAGCTCTCAGGCCCGGTTCCCCAGGCCGCCAACGTTCGCCAGTACGCGCGGATCGTGCGCGAGAACGCGCTGCTGCGCCGACTGCTGAGCACGACGTCGGAGATCCAGCTCGCCGTCACGTCCCGTCAGGGCGACGCGCGCTCGCTCG
>JBPPNC010000162.1:0-19003 GCA_051306365.1 Solirubrobacteraceae bacterium | reverse complement strand
GTTTGGAGCGCCGGGATAAACCGGCATGGAGATAGGAGATGAGAGTTCTCTACATCGGAAGGAGTAGCGATCCACGATGGCCCTGAGTCATGCGTTGGCGTTCGTGAGGGCGTCGGCGAAGCGTTGGCAGGGGTACGTGTGGGCTGGGCTATGGAGCCGCGAAATCCTCGAAGTTCAGGGTGCCGACGCTCTCAAACTAGGCGGAAGGCCATGTCTGCGGCGGCGTTATCGCGAGTCGTCGTGGGACCCTGCGCGGTCAGAGAATCTGGGCACGCACGGAGATCTCCATGCGCGAGAACCGGGAGGTCCCGCGGTCGCCCGCGGTGTCGGTGGATGCGCCCCGTCGTGGATGGTTCGCGGGGCGGCAGATCGGCGTAGGCGGGTCGTGAGGGGAACGCTGTGGCGGTAAGCCCTCGATGAACGACCGCGGGAAGTCTGACGGTCCCGTAGTACCTGCGAAGCTGCCGAACAAGCCCGGCTTGCCGGGGGCGGAGGTGGTGGAGGGAAGGGGACCGGCCGAGGGGAACACGGCCAGCAAAACACGTCCCGGACGCAGTGCCGGAGGTGGCGTGTCAAGTGATCTGGATCGTGTGCGCCAGTTGGCGCGGCAGGACAAGGAGGTGCGGTTCACCGCGCTGCTTCATCACGTCAGCGTCGAGCGTCTGCGGGAGGCGTATCGGGCGATCAGCCCGAACGCGGCCGCGGGCGTGGACGGCGTGACGTGGCGGGACTATGGGCAAGACCTGGAGGCCAACCTTCAGGATCTGCATGCCCGGGTCCATAGGGGCGCGTACCGGGCGAGGCCGACTCGCAGGGTGTTCATACCGAAGGCGGACGGGCGGCTGCGGCCGCTCGGTGTCGCTGCGCTGGAGGACAAGATCCTTCAGCGGGCGGTCGTCGAGGTGCTGAACGCGATCTACGAGCAGGACTTTCTCGGCTTCTCGCACGGGTTTCGGCCGGGGCGTCGTCCGCATGATGCGTTGGACGCGCTATCGGTCGCGATCGTGCGCAAGAAGGTGAACTGGGTGCTCGACGCGGACATCCGCGACTTCTTCACCCGGCTTGACCAGGGCTGGCTGGAGAGGTTCCTCGAGCATCGGATCGCGGACAAGAGGGTCCTGCGACTGATCCAGAAATGGCTCAGAGCAGGAGTCATCCAGGACGGGGAATGGTCGGACACGCCGGAAGGGACGGCGCAGGGAGCATCGGTATCGCCGCTGCTGTCAAACGTCTACCTGCACTACGTGTTCGACCTGTGGGCCGACCAGTGGCGGCGGCGACACGCGCGTGGGGACGTGATCCTCACGCGGTTCGCCGACGACTACGTGGCCGGTTTCGAGCATCGTGACGATGCCGAGCGGTTCCTTGCTGACCTTCGCGAGCGGTTGGCGAATTTTGGCCTGGAACTGCATCCGGAGAAGACGCGGCTGATCGAGTTCGGGCGGTTCGCCGCCCAGAATTGAGCCAGACGCGGCGACCGCAAGCCTGAGACGTTCGAGTTCCTGGGCTTCACGCACATCTGCGCGAAGACCCGGAACGGGCGCTTCAAGCTCAAGCGGGTCACGAGCAAGAAGAAGATGCGGCCAAAACTCAGCTCGGTCAAGACCGAGCTGCGAAGACGCTGGCATCTCTCGATCCCCGAACAGGGACGCTGGCTGGCCAGCGTCCTGGCCGGGCATTACCGCTACTACGCGGTGCCCGACAACATCCGGGCGTTGCAAGCATTCCGCGAAGCCGTCACGCGGCTCTGGCTCAAGGCGCTGCGGCGCCGCAGCCAGCGGTCGCGCATGACGTGGGAGCGGATGCGCCGCATCGCCGGTCGATGGCTACCACTCGCTCGCATCCAACACCCTTGGCCGACGACGCGCTTTGACGCCAGAACCCAAGGCAGGAGCCCAGTGCGTTAGACGCGCACGCTGGGATCTGTGCGGGGGGCCGCCGGCAACGGCGGTCCCTACCGCGATCGTTCGGGAACGACGCGGTGCCGCCGAGTTACATTCACTTGACGGCAGCACCACCGGGCGCTACATTTCGCCTGGCACGGCTCTACCGCTACTAGGAGAAGGCAGCACCATGACCACGACACTCCTCGGCTCCACTCTCCGCTCGGTTCGCGATGCTCACGGATTTGCTACGCGTGAGCTCGCGCGACGAGCAGGGATCTCTCACACGCAGGTAAGTCGGATCGAGTCGGGCGAGGTCGCGTCGCCGTCGCGGGAAGTGGTCGTGCGGATCGCCCAGGCGCTAGATCGGAACCCGGGACCGCTGCTTGTGCTTGCCGGGCACCTCCGGGACGACCGGGCCCGCCTTGTGCTTGCGCCGATGTTCCGGCCCGGCGCCGAGTTGCCCGAGGCCTGGCTCAATGAGCCACTGCTTCCGCTGGATGAGGCTATGGCGATCGTCGCGGACGCACGCTCGACGCAGGAGGACTTGATGCGCGTCGCGGCGAGCGTGGTCGAGGTGCCCGAGTCGGACGAAACGCTCTGGGACCCGTCACATGCGCAGTACCTGACCGTCGGCGACGAGGACGAGGAGCTCGAGCTACTTGGGATCTGGCGATACGTCCGGGGAAAACGTCGCGCTGAGTTCCTTCGCTACGGCCGCGCTCTCCGGGAGCTTGAGGATCTGGACTACATCGCGGAGCGCGACCGGATGGACCGGGACGACGTACACGAGCAGGTCGTTGGGGCCGAGTTGCCGCGAGCGTTCGACCGCCAGGCGCTCGAATCCGCAGGCTTCGCAGGCTTCGCGGGCGTGGATGGTCTGAAGGACGGGTGCCCGGGGCTCCCCGAGTCCCCCGGGGTGTACGTCGTTCTACGCGTCAGCAGCGAGCCGGTGTCGTTTCTCGCGAAGAGCGCAGGGGGGCGCTTCAAGGGGAAGGACCCATCTCTTGACGCAGCACGGCTCGAGGGTGAGTGGATTGAGGGCGCCGAAGCGCTCTACGTCGGCAGCGCCGGGAATCTGCGCCGCCGGGTCGACCAACTTGTGCGCTTCGGGCGGGGCGAACCGATCGGACACTGGGGGGGCCGGGCGCTCTGGCAGCTCTCGGATCACGCGCGCCTCATCGTGGCGTGGCAGGTCACGGACGATCCCGTCGGTCGCGAGGCTGCGCTTCTGCGCGGGTTCCAGGAGCAGTTCGGCCGCTTGCCGTTCGCGAACCTGCGGATGGTGAAGGCATGACGCGCCCCGAACTCGGAGCCAGCGTCGCGATACTCGACCACGCCGTGCGGCGGTACATCGAGCGCGTTCGGCCCGGGAGTGAGCCGGCGCGTGCGCACGCCGAACTCATGCAGTTGCTCGGCGTCGCCGACTTCGTGTTCGAGGCACCCGAATGGCTCGCGCGTCGAGCGCGGCAGACCGCGCCGGTCTACGCGGTCATCGCCGATGTCGTACTGCCGCTGCAGGTCGGGCGCGATCGAGACTCACTCGTTGCAGTGACGTGCCTCACACGGGGCACGCTGAGCGAGGCGGCGCGCGCACGTCGCAGCGCGGCACGACTTCAACGGCGTGCTCGTCACGGGACAGGACCGACCAATCGACTGATCATGGAGACCCGATGAACCCCACAAGCTCAACCGAGGCCACGAACGGCGGCGCACCGGTCGGCCACGAGGATCTCGTCGCCGCAATCGATGCGCGCCTCGCCGCCGTTGATCAGCAGCTCGCAGCGTTCGACGTTTTGCGACTGGAGCGTGAGCGCCTATTCCGGGCGCGGCGCGCGCTCGTCGGTGGTGGAGCGGAGGCGCGGTTGTCGGCGACCACCGTGCTAGCCATGCTCGCCGGGAACCCCGGTTCGACCACCGGCGAGCTTGCTGCGCTGCTGGGCTCCGGAGACAGCGCAGTCCGCGCGCACCTGCATCGCGCGCGACAAGTGGGTCGGTGCACCGCTCGCGAGCGCCGCTGGTACGTCACCGAGCGAGCGGCAGGGGACGCCGACGACCAGCGGTCGGAGGCCGCGCCTGACGTCCTCAGCGTCACGGCGGTGCTTTCTGCCGAACGAGACGCAGTCGAGGGGTCGGCGCGATGAAGGGCCGAAGCCGCTTCACGATGGCCGAGGCAACCGAGATCCGCGCGATCCTCGGCTCCGTGCGCCGGGTACGCCGCGCTGAGCAGAAGGCCCTGCGCCATGCGCTCCGCGCCTCGGGCTTCTACATCTCCGACTGGGCGAGGCCGGCCACGGGGTTCACGCGGAGGGATTTCGACCACCTCATTGACAGTGGCCGCATCCGGGTCGATTGATGGCACCCGCCATCAGCTCACGCTCAGCGAGGTACGAGACGGGTACATCGCCCGCACCACCCCCGGCGTCAGCGGTCGCACCGCTCTGACCGCGTCCAGCCGATCTGCAGGTACTTTGTGACCACCTTGCCCGCGCACGCCCAACGTAACCGCCGCCGGCGAACGCTGATAAGGAAGAGGTCGGTGGTTCGAGTCCACCATCGCCCATCATCAGACGGCTCCGCATTGCGGGGCCGTCTGTCGTTCTGGGCGGTGCGGCCAAGTGGTCGGCCGTCGCGTCCGGCTCGCGCGCCGGGATCACCGGGGCGGGCCAGATGGGATTGCTGGGCCGGCCGTGTCGGGTGCTCTTACGTCGATGCGGCATGGCGCACTCCTGCCGCTGTGGATCGTCCGATGTCCATATGGTCGGCGCGCCCGAACGCCGAGACCGTCACCGCCGGCCACTCGGCGGTGTCGCATCCACGACACAGCGAGCGAGCCTCGCGGCATGGATGATCCCGAGCGCACCGCTCGGTCGAGCCCTTCCGGGGCGACTGACGAGGACCGGCGTTGGCACGATCCGTACGCTGTGGCCGATGCGCCATTCCGCAGACGGCTGGTGGGTCGAGGAGGCGGGCTCCAGCCCGCCGGCCCTACCGCTCGGCGAGGCCCTCACCGCCGACGTCGTCATCGTAGGCGGCGGCTACACGGGCCTGTGGGCGGCCTGGCGGGCACTTGAGCTCGATCCCTCCTGCCGCATCGTCCTCCTGGAGCGCGACCGGTGCGGGCGCGGCCCCAGCGGACGCAACGGCGGGTTCTGCAAGGGGCTGTGGCTGAACCTCGGCGCGCTCGTCCAACACCACGGCGACGACGACGCGCTGGCCGTCGCCCGGGCATGCGAGGACGCCGTGGCGGCCATCGGCGACTGGTGTCGCGACGAGGGAGTGGACGCCTGGTTTCGCCAGGGCGGCTTCCTCAGCGTCGCGACCAGTCCGCTGCACGACGCAGTCCATGGCGATGCCGTCACCCTCGCGCACCGGCTCGGTGTGCCGGACCGCGCGGCGGCGTTGACCGCGGAGGAGGCTCGGGCGCGGTTCGGGGCCCCGTCGGTGCGCGGCGGCGTGCTCGTCCCCGGCGCCACGCTCCAGCCCGCGCGTCTGGGCCGCGCGCTGCGCGATCGGCTCATCGACCAGGGGGTACGGATCTTCGAGCACTCGGCGGCGCACGCGGTCCGTGAGCACACCGACGCCGTCGTCGTCCGCACCGCGCGGGGCTCCGTCCGTGCCGAGCGGGCCATCCTCACGGCAGGTCCCGCACTCGGAGCCCTGCGCCCGCTGCGGCGCCGCCTGACCATCGGGTCGAGTCACGCGTTCGTCACCGAACCCGTGCCCGACGTTCTCGCGCACTACGGATGGACCGGTGGGGAGGCCGTGGTGGATCGCCGCACGCTCCTCGACTACCTGCGCACGACGCCCGACGGCCGCATCGTGTGCGGCTGGGGGGGCGGCCGTCCCGCTGCCGGCGCTCGGCTCCATGGGCCGGTGCAGCACGACGCCGCCGCGCTCGACCGTGCGGCACGGCATCTCGTCGAGCTCCTCCCGGAGGTTCGTGGCCGAACCATCGAACAGGGATGGGGCGGGCCGATCGACATCTCGCCCTCGACGCTGCCGGCGGTCGTTCCCCTCGGTCCACGCGTTGATGCGGCTTACGGGTACACCGGTCGCGGCGTCGGCCCGACGCGGCTCCTCGGCGACATCCTCGCCGCCCGCGCGCTCGGCCATAGGGATGATCGCACGCGGCTGCCGCTCGTCGGCCGACCGCGCGGCACGGTCCCGCCGGAGCCGATTCGGTGGCTCGGGGCGACCCTCGTTCGCGCGGCGCTCATCCGCAAGGACGACGACGAATCGGCCGGCCGGCCGACGGGCCCGGTCGCGCGGTTCGTGGCCGACCTGCCGCGCCGCCTCGGGACCACGGTCGGACGCTGACCGAGCCCCCACCGCAGGCCGGGACTGGGCCCGGACCCCGACGGCTATGCTTCAGCCCGATGCAGGAGATGGTCATCTACGGCGTCAGCTTCGACATGGTCGGCAAGCAACCGATCGTCCTGCTGAAGACCGTCGACTCCAACAAGTTCCTCCCGATCTGGATCGGGCATCCGGAGGCGGCGGCGATCCTCATGAAGCTTCAGGGCGCGAGCACCCCGCGGCCCATGACGCACGACCTCCTGGTCGACATGCTCGGCGAGCTCGAGGCCAAGTGCACCCAGGTCGTGGTGACCGAACTGAAGGACAACACCTTCTTCGCCCAGATCACGCTGACGCTCAACGGCCGCGAGATCGAGATCGACTCACGTCCCTCCGATGCCCTTGCGCTCGCCGTCCGCTCCGGCGCGCCGATCTTCGCCGCCGAGGACGTCATCGCCGAGTCCGCGATCGAGTTCGAGCACGAGGTCGAGGACACCGAGGAGGTCGTCGAGAAGTTCAAGGACTTCCTCGACCAGGTCTCCCCCGAGGACTTCGCCGGCGAGTAGGCCGTTCTCGGCGCCGGCCACGGTGCTGCGCTGGGCCGTGCAGGCGGCCGACGCCGCTACAGGGCCAGGTCCAGCAGTCGCTGGATGAGCGCGTCGTAGCTGATGCCCGCGGCCTCGGCAGCCTGTGGCAGGAGCGAGATGTCGGTCAGGCCGGGGATCGCGTTGGCCTCCAGCACGTACAGCTCGCCGGTCTCCTCGGAGAGCATCACGTCGACCCGCGCCATCCCGCGCATCCCGAGCACGTCCCACACGCAGACCGCGAGTTCCTGAGCACGCTCGGTGACGCCGTCGGGCAGCCGGGCCGGGCAGACGAAGTCGGTCTGCCCCACCGTGTATCGGGCTTCGAAGTCGTAGCGCTCGCCCACCGGGACGGCCTCGACGATGGGCAGCGCCTCGCCGTCGAGCACGGAGATCGCCAGATCCGGGCCGGGCACGAACCGCTCGAGCAGCACCTTGTCGTCGTAGGAGAACGCCGCCAGCAGCGCGGCCGGCACGGCCCCCGCGTTGTCGGCGAACTTGATGCCCAGCGCCGACCCCTGGCCCGCAGGCTTCACCACGATCGGGAAGTCCAGGCGCTCCTCGATCTCCGGCAGCGCGTTCGCCGCGCCGAGTGCCTTGAAGGCCGTCTCGGTGAACGCGAAGAAGTCCGGGGTCGGGATGTCCGCGTCGCGGAAGGCGTGCTTGGCGAGGACCTTGTCGAAGCTCCGGATGCACGCGCTGATGCCCGACCCCGTGTACGGGACACCGACGAGCTCCAGCAGCTCCTGCACGGTGCCGTCCTCGCCGTCGCGGCCGTGCAGCGCGATGAACGCGACATCCGGTCGCACGTCGCGCAGGCGGTCGACGAGGTCGGCGCCGACATCGATCACCACGACGTCGTGGCCGAGGTTCTCCAGCGCGTCGGTCACCCGTGCGCCGGACCGCAGCGAGACCTGCCGTTCGAGTGAGCGCCCGCCCTGCAGGACCGCGACGCGGGTCATACGGATCCGCGGCGCGTGTCCTGCTCGTCTGCGCGACGCGGCGGCAGGTGCAGCACGTCCGCCAGCTCGGGGTCGACCTCGGCCGACGCCGGCTCGGCCTCCGGCGCGACCGCCCGGTGCGTGCCGGTGAGCGTGCCGTAGAAGTCGACCTGCTCGCGGATGACCTCGCCGATGCGGCGCACGCCCTCCCGGATGTCCGCATCACCGACCATCGAGAAGTTCAGGCGCATCGACGATCCGCCGCGCCCATCGAGGAAGGCGGCGCGGCCCGGCACGAACGCGACGTTCTCCTGCAGCGCCCGCGCGAGCAGGTCGGTCGTGTCGATGTAGTCCGGGAGCGTCACCCAGAGGAAGAGCCCGCCGTGCGGGGTGCTCCACGTCGCCTCGGGCGGGAAGTGCTCGGCCAGGGCCTCGAGCATCACGTCGCGACGGCCGCGGTACAGCTCGCACAGCGAGTCGAGGTACGCGCGCCACTGGCCCGGGATCGAGAAGTACTCGGCCGCGAACAGCTGCGTCATCGAGGACGAGTTCAGGTCCGCGCCCTGCTTGCCGACGTTCATCTTCTGCAGCACGGGCCGGGGCGCGACCGCCCAGCCGATCCGCAGACCTGGCGCCAGAATCTTGGAGAAGGTCCCGAGATAGATGACGAAGTCGCCGCCGTCCAGCGATCGCAGCGTCGGCAGGGCCTCGCCCTCGTAGCGCAGCAGGCCGTACGGGTTGTCCTCGAGCACGAGCAGCTCGCGCTCGCGGGCGATCGACACCAGGCGCTGGCGCCGCGGCAGCGACATCGTGACGCCGCCCGGGTTGTGGAAGTTCGGGATCGTGTAGATGAACTTCGGGCGGCGGCCCTCGGCTTCCAGGCGATCGAGCGTCTCCTGGAGGAGGTCGATCCTCATGCCGTCCTCGTCCATGTCGATCTGCACGACGTCGGCCTGGTAGGCGCTGAACGACGGCACCGCGCCCGGGTACGTCGGCGCCTCGGCGATCACGATGTCGCCAGGGTCGACCAGGGTCTTGCAGACGAGGTCGATGACCTGCTGGCCGCCGGTGGTGACGAGCACGTCGTCGGGGTCGATCCCCTCCGTGCCCTCGGCGGCCATCACCTCGGCGATGACGTCCTTCGTCGCGGCCATGCCCTCGGTCGGCGCGTACTGCAGCGCCTTGGCCGTCACCTTCGCGGCCATCTGCGCCGTGACCTTGGCGAACAGCTCGGGCGGGAACGTGGACGTGTCGGGCAGCCCGCCGGCGAGCGAGATGACCTCGGGGCGCTCGGTGATCGCCATGAGGTCGCGCATCGCAGACGACGTCATCACGCGGGTACGCTCTGCGAACAGGCTGGCGTAGCGCTCGAGGTCGCGCGCGGACGATCGTGCCCCGGTCCGGCTCATGGACACCGCTTCGCCACGAGCGGGCCGGTCCCTGTCGTCTATCGTCACCGGCCGCACGGTATCGAACCCATGAACTTCCTCCTCGATCTCCTCCAGGGCGCCGGCGTCGGCGGCGCGTCCGGCATCCGGCCCTTCCTCCCCACCCTCGTGACGGGTGGGCTGGCCACGGCCGACGTGGCCGTCGACTTCGAGGGCACCGCCTTCGCGTTCCTGGAATCGCCGGTGTTCCTCATCCTCATCGTGTTCGCCGCGGCCGTCACGGTGGCGCTCGAGCAGCGCGGCAAGATCGTCGAGCCGCTCGGTCAGGGCCTGCTCGTCATCGGCGTCGTGCTCGGCGCGCTGCTCGCCGCGGGCTCGCTCGACGACCGCGCCGACATCTGGTGGCCCGGGCTCATCGCCGGCGCCGCCGCGGCGGCGCTCCTCGGCGTCGCGTCGCGGCAGCTGCTCGGCCGCGTCCGCCAGCGCCTCGGCGAGGAGGAGCAGTCGTTCCTCCTCCTCTACGCCGCGGGCACCGCCCTGCTCGTCACCGCCGCGTCGCTCCTCTTCCCGCCGCTCGCGCTCGTCGCGCTCGTGGCCGGGGCCTGGCTCCTGCTCGCCTCGCGCAAGCGCGCTGGGGAGAAGTACGCCGGGCTGCGGATCCTGAACAAGCCGTGACGTCGAAGCTCGTCCTCGCGGTCATCGACGGGTGCAAGCCCTCGATGCTGCGACGGGCGATCGACACGGGGCGCGCACCCGCGCTCAAGGCCATCGAGGAGCGTGGGCGCAACGCGGAGGCATGCGTCGCGGCGTTCCCGAGCGTCACGCCCGTGTGCGCCGCGTCGATCGCGACGGGCACGCTGCAGGACGTTCACCACATCCCGTCGATGAACTGGTATTCGCGGCGCGAAGGGCGCTACGTCGAGTACGGGTCGTCGTTCGCCGCCTCCTGGAAGTTCGGGCTGGGCAAGCAGCTGACGGACACGGTCTACAACATGAACGGCGAGCACCTGAACCCGAAGGCGCCCACCGTCTTCGAGGCGCTCGACGATCAGGACATCCGCACGGCCGGCACGACGTACCTCATGTACCGCGGCCGCCACGAGCACAAGCCCAGCAAGGAGTTCGCGCTCTCCCGCGTCGCGGCGTCGACGATGTTCCGCAAGCCGATCCTCGGGCCGCGCGAGTTCTTCTACGCGGACCTGTTCGCCAGCCGGCAGACGGGGTGCTTCAGCCAGATGGGGATGCCGGGCGTGCGCGACCAGCACACCGGGTGCGTCGGGTCCTACCTCGCCGAGCACGACCTCTTCGACTTCCTGCTCTTCAGCCTGCCCGACAACGACGCGTACTCGCACAAGCACGGCCCGCACGCCCAGGTGCAGTCGATCGCCGCGGCGGACCGCCAGCTCGAGCGGCTGTTCCACGCGTTCGGCGGCACCGAGGCCTACCTCGATCAGCACGCCGTGATCGTCATGGCCGACCACTCCCACGCGCCGGTGGAGGCGACGATCGACCTCGCCGGCGCGGTGTCCGCGGACTGGGAGGTGCTCCGCCCGTCGGGGGCGCGGGCCGCCGATGCCGAGATCGCCGTCTGCCCGGCGAGCCGCTCGGCGATGCTCTACGTTCTGCGGCCCGACGCTCGTGACGATGCCCTCGCCCCGCTCGTGCGTGCCGCCCGTGCGACGGACGGGGTCGACCTGGTCATGTGGCGCGACGGCGAGGGCCGCGCCGTCATCGCCGGGGAGGGCGGTGAGCTGCGCTTCGCGCCAGGGGACGACCTCGCCGACGCGCGCGGACGGCGCTGGGAGGTCCACGGCGAGCCGGGCGCCATCCAGGCGGAGGTCGATCATCACCGCATCGACAGCCCCGTGTATCCCGACGCGCTGTCGCGGGTCTGGGCCGCACTGACGTGCCCGACGAGCGGAGACGTGCTGTTGAGCGCCGCGCCGAGCTGGGAGTTCCCCGACTGGGGCGGGCAGTCGCACGTCGGCGGCGGCAGCCACGGCTCGTTGCACCGCGTCGACAGCGAGGGCGCCCTGCTGTTCAGCGGCGTGCAGGCCGGCGGGGTCCTGAAGGCGCGCGAGCAGGACGACGCCTGGTCGATCACCGACGTCGCGCCGATGACGGTGGCGCACTTCGGGGCTCGGTAGCCTGACGGCTCCGCATGTCGGCCCAGTCGACCACCACTCCGATGCATCTCCGGGTCCGCGCGGGCCTGCGCAAGCCGCACAACTGGTTGCAGCTCGTGCGCTTCGCGGCGGTGGGCGCGTCGGGCTACGTCGTGAACCTCGTGACGTTTGCGCTGCTCGTGCACACTGCCGACCTCGACTACCGGCTCGCCGCCACGGGGGCGTTCCTCGTCGCGGTCACGAACAACTTCCTGTGGAACCGTCGCTGGACGTTCCGGGCCCGCGACGGCCACCGTGGCGGCCAGGCTGCGCGATTCCTCACGATCAGCGTGCTCGCCTTCGCGTTCAACCTCGTGGTCCTGTGGCTGCTCGTCGAGCGGATGGGCATACCGGAGGTGCCCGCACAGGCCGTCGCGATCGTCGCGGCGACGCCCCTGAGCTTCGTCGGGAACAAGCTCTGGAGCTTCGCCCGGTGAGACGTGCGGCCGCGGCGTTCGCGGCCCTGCTCGTCGCGCTTCTCGCCGCAGCGGCGCTCGCCGGGCCAGGGGTCGCGAACGACCTCACGAGGCCGCCCGGGCTCGACGAGGTCCCGGCGGGCGGGTACCGGCTGACCGAGCGCCAGGCGCTGCGCATCGCCGACCGCCTGCCTGAGGTGCGCGAGGCGCGCGCGGAACAGCGCACGTCGACCCGCCGCGCGTTCCTCAAACCCATCCGGCGCTGGCAGGTCAGCTACTACGACGATCAGCAGAACCGCGCCGAGATCGCGCAGGTGCAGATCGACGACGCGACCGGCGCGGTGCTCGAGGTGTGGACCGACTACAAGGTCCCGTGGACGATGGCGCGCGGGTACGACGGCGCGTTCGGCCGGAAGGTCAACTCGCCGTTCGTGTGGGTGCCGCTGGCGATCCTGTTCGTGTTGCCGTTCATCACGTGGCGCCAGCCGCTGCGGATGCTGCATCTCGACCTGCTCGTGCTGACCGGGTTCAGCGGCGCCTACGCGTTCTTCAACGCCGGGGAGATCGAGATCTCCACGCCCCTGACGACGCCGCTGCTGCTCTACGTGCTGCTGCGCATGCTGTGGATCGGGCTGCGCCCGAACGACGCGGACACACCGCCGGACCGTCCCCTCCCGCTGCTCGTTCCCGCAGTGTGGCTCGGCATCGCCGCGGTGTTCCTCCTGGGCTTCCGGCTGGGGTTGAACCTGCTGAGCTCGAACGTCATCGACGTGGGGTACTCGGGGGTCATCGGCGCCGACAAGCTCGCGAACGGCCTGCCGCTGTACGGCGACTTCCCGGACGACAACAGCAGCGGCGACACGTACGGGCCGATCCTCTATCTCCTGTATGTCCCGTTCGAGCAGATCCTCGGGTGGAGCGGCCGCTGGGACAACCTGCCGGCCGCGCATGCCGCGGCGCTGGTCTTCGACCTGCTGTGCGTCGGCCTGCTCTTCCAGCTCGGGCGTCAGCTGCGCGGGAGGGCGATGGGCATCACCCTGGTCTATGCCTGGGTCGCGTTCCCGTTCACCACGTTCGCGACGAACACGAACGCGAACGACGCGCTGCCCGCGGCGCTGGTCATCGCGGCGCTCGTCGCGGCGACGAGTCCGGGTGGCCGCGGGATCCTCATCGGCCTGGCGGGCCTGACGAAGCTCGCGCCGCTGGCGCTGATCCCGGTGTTCGCGACGTACCGCTGGAAGGGCGACCGCGTGCGTACGATCGCGCTCTACGCGCTCGGGCTGCTCATCGCGATGACCCTGGGTCTCGCGACGATCGTGCTGCACGACGGATCGCTGAAGGAGTTCTACGATGCGAGCCTCGGCTTCCAGGCCGATCGAGAGTCGCCGTTCACGCCGTGGGGGCTGTACGACGGGCTCGGGGGCCTCCAGACCGGCGTGCAGATCTTCGGCGTGCTCCTCGGAGTGGCGGTCGCGTTCCTGCCCCGGCGCCAGGACGTCGTCGGCCTCGCCGCGCTCAGCGCCGCGGTGCTCGTGGCGGCCCAGCTCGGGCTCGGCTACTGGTTCTTCCTGTACGTCGTGTGGTGGATCCCGCTCGTGCTGGTCGCGCTGCTGGCGCGGGACGGGGAGCCGGAGCTGACGTGAGGGCGGTGGCGCCGTACGTCGCGATGGCGGTCGGCTTCCTCGTCCTGACGACGGTCGGCCCGATGGCCGACACACGCGTCAGCGACCTCTACCTGTACGGCCAGTACGCGCTGCTGCTGGCCGACGGGAACGTGCCGTATCTCGACTTCGGTTTCGAGTACCCGCCTCTGGGGATCGTGCCCATCGCGATCGCCGGCATCCCGTTCCCGGGGGAGGGCGGCACCGGTGGCGGGTTCGACTGGCTGTTCGGCGCGCTCATGCTGCTGTGCGCGCTGGCCGGGCAGCGGGCGGCGGCGCTCTTCGCGCAGGAGACGGGCGACGGCGCTCACGCCGGCGAGATCGTCGCGTGGCTCCTCGCACTGCAGCCGCTCGTGATCGGCGCGTCGCTGCGCACGCACTTCGATCTCCTGCCTGTGGCGGTCACCGTGGCGGGGCTGCTGCTGCTCGCCCGCTCCCGCACGGTCGCCGGGATGGTGGTGCTCAGCGCCGGGACATTGATCAAACTCTTTCCCGCCCTCCTGGCCGCGGTCAGCGCGCTGTGGCTCGTCGGCCGGGGCGAGGTGCGCGCCGCGGCGCGTGGGCTCGCCGCGTTCGCCGCTGTCCTGCTCGTACTGACGGTGCCGTTCCTGTCGAGCGGCTTCCTGGACATGTTCACGTTCCACCTCGAGCGGCCGGTGCAGATCGAATCGACGCCGGCGACGGTGCTGTTCTTGGTCGGCGGCTCGGAGGTCACGGGCACGAACCTCCGACCGGACAGATTCAAGTCCAACGGCCTGGATGGCGGCGCGGCGGGGCCGGTCGCGGCGCTGTTCGCGGTCCTGCAGCTCGCCGCGCTCGCGGCCGCCGCGCTGCTGGCGCTCCGCCGGCCCGACCCGCGCTGGCTCGGTCTCTGCTCGCTCGCCGCCCTGCTCGCGTTCGTCGCGCTCGGGAAGGTGCTCTCGCCGCAGTACATGATCTGGCTCGCGCCGTTCGCGGCGCTCGCGTGGGTGTGGGGGCAGCGGGCGGTGGCGGTGCTGTGCGGCGTCGCCATCGCCCTGACCTCCGTGTGGTTCCCGCGGCAGTACGTCCCGCTCGTGCAGGAGACCGACTGGGTGATCTGGACGGTGGCGCTGCGCAACGCCGCGCTCGTCGTCGCGCTCGTGCTGCTGCTCGCGCGGCTGAGCGGAGCCCTCAGTCCTCCTGCGCCGCGTACTCGGTCGGGCCGGACTCCACCGCTGCCGGGGCCATCCACATGACCTCCCACCGCTGCCCGTCGGCGACCGTCTTCGTCGTGAAGTCCGAACGCGCTCGCGGCGCAGCAGCATCACGCAGGCGCAGCTCTCGTCGGTGAACTTCTCGTCGAACGTGAACTGGAGCCGAGAGCTCATCGGTCTTGCGAACCCCGCCTGCTTGGGTAGCCTCGGCGCATGGCTCCAGAGACGCTCACCCGTTCCGTCGAGGACCAGCTCGAGCAGCACCGTCGTGAGCTGACCGGCTACTGCTATCGGATGCTGGGTTCGGCGACCGACGCCGAGGATGCGGTGCAGGAGACGCTGACCCGTGCGTGGCGGAACATCGACCGCTTCGAGGGACGCGCCGCGCTGCGCACGTGGCTCTACAAGATCGCGAGCAACGTCTGCTTCGATGCGCTGGCCGCCGGCCAGAAGCGCGCGATGCCGATCGACCTGAGCCCCGACCGGCCGAGCAGCGCGTACGGACCGCTTGAGCCGCCGGTGGACGAGACCACGTGGATCGGCCCCGCGCCCGACGAGCTGGTGCTCGACGGCACCGGCGATCCGGCCGCGCTCGCCGAGGCGCGCGAGTCCGTCCGCCTGGCGTTCGTCGCCGCGCTCCAGCACCTGCCGCCGCGTCAGCGCGCGATTCTCATCCTGCGCGACGTGCTGCGCTGGCAGGCCAGCGAGGTCGCTGAGCTGCTGCACCTCAGCGTGGCCGCCGTGAACAGCGCGCTGCAGCGCGCGCGGGCGACGCTGGCGTCCCGCGATCTCGAGGTCGTCGAGCTCAGCGCTGCGTCGGTCGATCACGCCAGCGAGGAGCTGCTCGCCCGGTACCTCGATGCGTTCGAGCGTTACGACATGGACGCGCTGACCGCGCTCCTGCATGAGGACGCCACCCAGTCCATGCCGCCGTACCCGATGTGGCTGCGCGGCCGCGACGAGCTCATCGCGTGGATGAGCGGACCGGGTGCGGAGTGCGTCGGCTCGCGGCTCGTGCCGGTGCAGGTCAACGGACAGCCGGGCTTCGCGCAGTACCGGCACGGCGGCAAGACGCCGTGGTCGATCCAGGTCCCCGTGTGGCGCGACGGGAAGGTCGTCGACATCACGTACTTCCTGGAGACCGACGGGGCGCTGTTCGCGCTGTTCGGGCTGCCGGCGCAGTTCGACGGGTGAGCGCGCCCACGCGGCGACTGCGCTCCGAGACCGACGCGCAGCGCGCGGCCCGGGTCGGCACATGCCCGCCCCTCCTGCTGGAGGCCGGCTACTCCGCTCGTCCGGGTGCCGATCCCGACGTCGATGGCATCGCCGAGCACACCGCCCTGCGGTTCGTTTCGGTGTGGCTCGACGCGCCGGGCGCCCTGTAGCGGCCTACCGCGAGCTCGCCGGTTCCAGCACCGGTTCGATGCCGTCCGCCCGCCCGGCCTCCGAGCAGCGGATCACGACCCCCATCACCCACGGGTCCTCTTCGCTTGTGTCGAAGTGCTGCTTCATGTGGGTGACGAATCCGGCGATCGCCTGTTCACGCTTCACGCCGATGACCCCGCCGCGCGGGCCGGTCATCCCGACGTCGGTGATGTACGCCGTCCCGTCGGGCAGCACGCGGAAGTCGTTCGTCGGCACATGCGTGTGCGTGCCGACCACCGCGGTCACCCGGCCGTCGAGGTACCACCCGAGCGCGACCTTCTCGCTCGTCGCCTCCGCGTGGAAGTCGACGAGCACGTGGTCGCACCTGCCCTTCAGGTGGTGCAGCGCGGCGTCGGCCTCGGCGAACGCCGGCCGGCCGGCCTGCAGGAAGACGTTGCCCGAGAGGTTCACCACGCCGAGGCGCACGCCGTCGCGCTCCACCACGCACGTTCCGTGGCCCGGCTGGCTCTTGAGGTAGTTGGCCGGCCGCAGGATCTCGTCGTGTTCGTCGAGGTACCGGAAGATCTCGCGGCGGAAGTACGAGTGGTTGCCGAGCGTGATGACGTCGACGCCGTTGGCGAACAGCTCGTCGGCGATCTTCGGCGTGATGCCCAGGCCGCCCGCGCTGTTCTCGCCGTTGACCACGACGAACGTGGGTGCGTACCGCTCGCGCAGCCCGGGCAGCAGGGCCACCAGCGCGCGGCGGCCGATCGAGCCGACGACGTCGCCGACGAAGAGGATGGTGGCGGCGGCGGCGGGCATGCCCATCCATTATCGACGCCGGGAGGGACAGGGGAGCCGCAGGCGAGCTTTGTCCAAGGACAGCAAGCCCGCAGGGCGCGGATGTCCCCCGTACGATGCCGGGCGTGGTCACGCTGCGCGCCGACGGGCTGAGCAAGGACTTCGGCGAGCGCAGCGCGCTGCGCGACGTCAGCTTCGCCGTGGACGCCGGGGAGCGGGTCGCCGTGATCGGGCCGAACGGCGCGGGCAAGACGACGCTCCTGTCGCTGTTGGCCGGCCTGCAGCGCGCCTCGGCCGGGGACGTGTCGCGGCCGCCGCACGAGATCGGCTGGGTCCCGCAGCAGGCCGCGCTGTACCGCCGTCTGTCCGTGCGGGAGAACCTGCGGCTGTTCGCGCGGCTGGAGAAGGTCCCCGACCCCGAGGCTGCGGTCGACCGGGCACTGGAGCTGACCGGGCTCGCCGACCGCGCGAAGGACGAGCTGAGCACACTGTCGGGCGGCAACCAGCAGCGGGTGAACATCGCCATCGGCCTGCTCGCCGACCCGCCCGTCCTCCTGCTCGATGAGCCGAGCGCCTCGCTCGACCCGCGCCAGCGCGCGATCCTCTGGGAGTTCATCGACGGGCTCGCGGCCGGCGGAACCGCGGTGATGTTCGCCACGCACGAGATCGACGAGGCGCAGCGCCACGCCGACCGCATCCTTGTCCTCGCCGACGGTGAGCTGATCTTCACCGGCACCGCCGCCGAGCTGCGCACGGCCGGAGATGACGCCGACCTCGTCGTCGCGTTCGTCGCGCTGCTCGAGGACCGGGGGCACTGATGCGCTGGCTGCTGCTGAAGGACATGCAGATCCTTCGCCGCTCTCCTCTGCTGGTCGGCTTGCTCGTCGTCTACCCGGTGGTGATCTCGCTGCTCATCGGCATCGCGCTCTCGCGCGGGCCGGAGAAGCCGAAGATCGCGTTCGTCAACGAGGTCCCCGAGTTCCAGCAGACGATCACCGTCGGCGGCGACCGCATCGACATCGCGGGCTACAGCGACGTCCTGCTCGAGCGGGTCGACGCCGTGCCGGCGCGCACCCGCGACGAGGCGCTGCAGATGGTCGAGGACGGGGACGTGCTCGGCGCGCTCGTCATCCCGGAGGACGCGGCGCGCAAGCTGCAGAGTGCGGTCGCGCTGGGTGGGAGCGCGGACAAGCCGACCGTCGAGGTCATCTACGACGCCTCCGGTCCGTTGCAGGGCCAACTCGTGCAGTCGCTGATCGACAGCACGCTTGCGGAGGCGAACGTCGCGATCGGCGAGCGGCTCACCGAGGTCGCGGCCGGATACCTGAACATCCTGCTGGAGGGCGGGTCGTTCTCGCTGCTCGGGCAGGACCTCGACATCCTCGGCCTCAGCGACGCCGAGGAGATCCTCGCGCGCCGGGCCTCGGAGCTGCCCTCGAACTCGACCGAGCGCGGGGAGCTGGAGCGCATCCGCCGCTTCGCCGAGCTGGCGGTGGAGAACCTCGACTTCTCCGACGAGATCCTGTCCTCGATCAGCGACCCGATCGACGTCAAGGAAACCCCGGTGGGCGGGAGCGGCGGTACCACCCTCGAGTCGTTCGCGGTGGCGGCGTCCGTCGTCTTCTCGCTGATGTTCGTCTGCGTGCTGCTCGCCGCGGGCATGCTCGCGCTCGAGCGCGAGGAGCACGCGTACGGGCGGCTCGTCCGGGGCCTGGTCGGCCGTGGCCGGCTGCTTGCCGAGAAGGTGCTGCTCGCGGGCCTGTGTGCGCTGCCGGTCGGCCTCGTCATGCTCGTGGTCGTGGCGCTGCTCGCCGGCCTGGACTGGTCGCGCGCGCCGCAGTGGGTCGTCGGGGTGCTCGCCGCCGGGCTCGCGTTCGGGGCGCTCGGTGTCGCGATCGGAGCGGTCGCCCGCGAGGTGCGTGCGGCGTCGCTGCTGGCGTTCGGCCTCTCCCTCCCGATCGCGTTCCTCGCCCTCGTCCCCGCGGGCACCGTGAACGATGCGTTGTACGAGGTCATCCGCGTCGTGAGCGCCGGGTTCCCGTTCAAGCCGGCGCTGCTCGCGATGGACGCGGCCCTGAACGAGAACGGCGAGATGTGGCCGTCGGTGCTCCACCTCATCGTGCTCACCGCTGCGTACGGCGTGCTGGCGCGAGTCGCCCTGCGGCGCTTCGGCTGACCCTCGCGTTTGAGTCCCCCCGCCAGACGGGCAGAGCCACGACATGATCCTTCTGTCTCCCGTGCGCCTGGGCTGGCGCGTGACCACGGGCGTGGCCGGATTCGCGGCACATGCCGCCGTGGCCCTCGCCGAAGAGGTCGCCGCCCGGG
>JBPPNC010000146.1:0-2033 GCA_051306365.1 Solirubrobacteraceae bacterium | reverse complement strand
CGGTGCGCCGGTCGCGCTGGGGACGATCTGGGAGCTGTCTGACGAGTTGTGGGAGCGGATCGAGCCGGTGCTCGAGCGCCGCTACCCGCGCAGACGGCGCGGCCGTCCGCGCGCCGATCTGCGGCGCGTGCTCGACGCGATCATCTATCGGATGCGGACCGGCGCGCAGTGGCAGGCGCTACCGCGCGAGCTGGGCGCCAGCTCGACGGTGCACGACTGGTTCCAGCGGTTCGCCGAAGACGGGGCGCTGCAAGAGATCTGGGCGGTCCTGGCCGGCGAGTGCGACGAGCTGGGCGCGGTGGCGTGGGAGTGGCAGGCCGCCGAGGGAGTGTCCGAGGATCTGTGTAGGCACGAACGAATGGAACGTTCATGCCGACCAAGAACGACAGCAGCAAGATCACGATCGAGGAGTACAGGGGCCGCGACGTCATCAGACGAAGCGAGCCCGAAGGGCGAGGTTCGTCTGATGACGTCGCGCGCGGCCGGGGCGCCGGGGGTCGCGGCCGGCGACGGGATCTCGTCGATGACGCGATCGACCGGGTCCGCGCGGGCCTGCCGATCGGCGAGTTGCCCGACGATGTCCGCGGCCAGCTCGCCGACGGGATGATCGACGAGCTGTTGGCCGATAGCCGCGCCGGCGGCCAGGGCGTGTTCGGGCCGGGCGGACTGCTCGGCGATCTGACCAAGCGCCTCGTCGAGCGTGCGATGGCCGCGGAGCTGACCGGCCATCTCGGCTACGAGGCCCACTGTGAGCCGCCGGGCGGCACCGGGAACGCGCGCAACGGCAGCACGCCGAAGACGCTGCTGACCGATCACGGCCCGGTCCGCATCGACGCGCCGCGTGACCGCGACGGGAGCTTTGAGCCGAGGATCGTCAAGAAGGGCCAGCGCCGCGTGCCGGGCCTGGACGAGAAGATCGTCGCGCTCTACGCGGGCGGGATGACGACCCGTGACATCGAGGCATACATCACCGAGCTCTACGGCCCCGGCGTCGGGCGCGACACCGTCAGCCGCGTCACCGCCGCCGTCCTCGACGACGCCAAGCGCTGGCAGACCAGGCCGCTGGAACAGGTGTACGCGATCGTCTACCTCGACGCGATGGTCGTCAAGATCCGCGATCAGAACGCCGTCAGAAACGTCGCCTGCTACCTCGCCGTCGGCGTCAACCTCGACGGCGAGCGCGACGTGCTGGGGATGTGGTTCGAAAGGACCGAGGGCGCGAAGTTCTGGCTCTCGGTCCTGACCGAGATCAAGACCCGCGGCGTCCAGGACGTGCTCGTCTGCTGCGTCGACGGCCTTGCCGGCTTCCCCGAAGCGATCGAGGCCGTCTACCCGAAGGCGTGGGTGCAGACGTGTCTGGTCCATCAGGTCCGCGCCTCGTTGCGGTTCGTCCCAGAGAAGGACAAGAAGAAGGTCGCCGCCGACCTGCGGCTGATCTACACCGCCACCGACCGCGAACACGCCGAGCAGCAGCTCGAGACGTTCGCCGAGAAATGGGACCACCGCTTCCCGATGATCAGCGCATCCTGGATCGAGCGCTGGGAGCAGATCGTCCCGTTCCTGGCCTTCCCGCCCGACCTACGCCGGGTCGTCTACACGACCAACACGATCGAAGCGCTCAACCGCCAGATCCGCAAGCACGTCAAGACCCGCGGATCGTTCCCCACCGAGGACTCCGCGCGCAAGCTGATCTACCTCGCGATCAGCGGCGCACAACCGAAGTGGCGCCACGTCTACAACTGGAGCGCCGCGCTGCTCGCCCTCAGGATCCACTTCGGCGACCGCATCCCCGACACAATCTGACATTCACACCCACTTACCGTTACCATCACCAATCAACCGCTTACACAAAAAGTCGGACGCCCTCGCCGCCGACGGCGTCATGGGCCGCAGCCGCTTCGAGGGCGACAAGCGCGGCCCGAACCCCACCGACAGGGGCAAACAGGGCACCAAGAAGCACGTCCTCGTCGACGAGCACGGCGGCCCGCTCGGCGTCGTCATCGCCGCCGCCAACCGCAACGACCACCTGCTGC
>JBPPNC010000142.1:0-20272 GCA_051306365.1 Solirubrobacteraceae bacterium | reverse complement strand
TTCGCCCCGGCAAGCGCCACCGCCCGATCGCGTCGCCTCCCGGCGACGCCCCCATCGGCGTGCGCCGCGCCCGCCGCTGGCGTCGCCCGGTCGCGATCGGATTCCTGCTGCTGGTCCTCGTCGGGGTCCGGTGGCTGCTCAACGCCCTCATCCAGCCGTTCGGCGGCGAAGGCGAGGGGCGGGTGTCCATCCGTATCCCGGACGGGTCCAGCGCGCGCGACATCGGCGACCAGCTCGACGAGGCCGGCGTGATCGACTCCGGTGCGATCTTCGCGCTCCGTGCCATGGTCGCCGGCAAGCGCGACGATCTGCGATCCGGCCGGCACGTCCTCGCCGAGGGTATGTCCTACAGCGCCGCGATCACGGCCCTGACCACCGTGCCGAAGGCCCGGCCCGCGCCGACGTCCGTGAAGTTCGCGATTCCGGAGGGCCTGTCGCGCCGCGAGATCGCCGCGCGTGTGCAGAGGACGGAGATCGAGGGCAGCTACCTCGCTGCGACCGAGCGCGCGCCGTCCGGGTTCTCACCGCGGAAGTACGGCGCGCCGCGCCGCCCGCGCTCGCTGGAGGGCTTCCTCTTCCCCGCGACGTACGAGCTGCGCCCGAACCAGACGGTCCGCAGTCTCGTACGCCAGCAGCTCGACACGTTCGAGCAGAACATCGCGACCGTGAGCATGCGCCGTGCCCGCGCCCGCAACCTGTCGACGTATGACGTTCTCATCATCGCCTCGATGGTCGAGCGTGAGGCCCAGCTCGCGAAGGAGCGCCGCACGATTGCCGCGGTCATCCACAACCGCCTGCGCGCGGGGATGCGACTCGGGATCGATGCGACGACGCGCTACGCCACGAACACCTGGACCCGGCCGCTGCGCCAGAGCGAGCTGAACGCCGACTCCGACTACAACACCCGCCGCAACACGGGCCTGCCGCCGACGCCGATCGGCAACCCGGGCCTCGCCTCGATCAAGGCCGCGGCGAATCCGTCGGCGTCCAAGGCGCTGTTCTACGTCGTGAAGCCGGGCACGTGCGGCGAGCACGCGTTCAGCTCCACGGAGGCGCAGTTCCAGCGCGACGTCCAACGCTACAACGAGGCGCGCGAGCAGGCCGGCGGCAAGTCCCCGACGACCTGTTGACCGACGAACCCATGACCGCGCGGTACGGCGTGCTGGGCTGGCCTGTGGCGCACAGCCGTTCGCCCGTGATGATGCACGCGGCGGGCCTGTCGCGCTATCAGCTGCTGCCGGTCCCGCCCGAGCGCTTCGACGAGACCGTGCGGGCGCTCGCCGGCGCCGGTTTCCGCGGGGCGAACGTCACGATCCCGCACAAGGCGGCGGCGCTCGCCCTCGCCGACGAGGCGACCGACGCGGCCCGGGCGATCGGCGCGGCGAACACGCTCGAGCTGCGTCCGGACGGCACGATCCGGGCATCGAACACCGACGCCCCAGGTCTGCTCGCCGCGACGGACGGGCGGCCGCGCGCCACGGCGGTGGTGCTCGGCGCCGGCGGAAGCGCCCGGGCCGTCGTGTGGGCGCTGCGGTCGGTGGGGGCCGAGGTCGCGATCTGGAACCGCTCGGCGGACCGCGCTCGGCAGCTGGCGGCTGAGCTTGAGGCGACGTCCGTGGACGAGTTGCCCGAATACGCTGATTTACTGGTTAATTGTACGGCCGTCGGGCTCAATGATCCGTCCACGACATTTTCGTCACTGCCTCTTCGTCCCGATGATCTCCTCGGATACGCGACCGTGGTGGACCTGGTCTACCGGCCGGGCGGGACCCCTCTCATCAACGCCGCAGGGGCGGAGGGGGTGGCCACCGTCGACGGGCTGGAGATCCTCGTGCAGCAGGGCGCGCTGAGTTTCGCGACCTGGACGGGGCGCGACGCTCCCGTTGCGGCAATGCGCCGCGCGGTCCGCGACAGCAGCTCCCTTCATGGACCCGATCGCGACTCAGACAGATGACCTCCTCGACCTCGACGTCGTCGCCGATCCGGCTGCTCCGGAGACCTCGCCGGTAACCGCGCCCCAGCCCGGCGGGTTCACCCCGCCGCCGCCGGCACCCGGCCGTGAGGGCGCTGACGGCGACGGTCCCTGGGACGGGGTCAGCCGGCCCCGGCCCCGCAACGGTGGCTCCCCACGGTTCCTCACCGACGTGATCGTCGAGCTCGGCCTCTGCGATGCCGAGCGCGTCGCGCAGGCCGTCGAGACCGCACGCGAGACGGGGACGACCCCGGAGCGGCTGCTGGTCGACGGCGGCGCGCTGAACGCCGACGGGCTCGCCCGGGCGGTGGCTGAGCGCCACGGCCTCGACCACCTCGACCTCGGCGTGTTCCAGGTCGACATGGCCGCGGCGCACTGCGTCGACGCGGCGGCGGCCAAGCGCTACCAGGCGGTGCCGGTCGCGTTCATCGACGACCGCACGCTGCTCGTGGCGATGGCCGACCCGGCGAACGTCCTCGCTGCGGACGACATCTCGATGATCACCGGCTACGAGGTCCGCCCGGCGGTCGCGAACCCGGACGACATCTCCACCCTGGTCTCGCGCCTCAGCCGGCTTGACCACGTCACCACCGACACCGCGGCCGAGGAAGCCGGCGAGGCGAGCATCGCGCCGACACAGACCGCGGAGGTCCTGGATCTTCGTGACTCGGCCGACGACCAGCCGGTCATCAAGCTCGTCAACCAGGTGCTCGCCCAAGCGGTGGAGCAGGGCGCGTCCGATGTGCACTTCGAGCCTGACATGGACGCCATGCGCGTGCGGTTTCGCATCGACGGTGTGCTGTCGGAGGCGACCGAGGTGCCGCAGCGCATGGTGCCCGGCGTCGTCTCGCGCCTGAAGATCATCAGCGACCTCGACATCGCCGAGAAGCGCGTGCCACAGGACGGTCGTGTCGGCCTGACGATCGACGGCAAGCACGTCGACCTGCGCGTCGTCACCCTCCCGTGCGCGCACGGCGAGAACGTGGTGCTGCGCATCCTGGACACGTCGAACGTCGTGCTCGATCTCGACAAGCTCGGGATGGGGGAGAACGAGCGCGACCGGTTCACCGAGTCGTTCAGCCAGGCGTTCGGTGCGGTGCTCGTCACGGGCCCGACCGGTTCCGGTAAGTCGACGACGCTCTACGCGGCGCTCGGGCAGCTCAACACGCCCGAGAAGAACATCATCACGATCGAGGACCCGGTCGAGTACCAGGTCGACGGGATCACGCAGGTGCAGGTCAATCCGCGCGCGGGGTTGACGTTCGCCAGCGGCCTGCGCGCGATGATGCGCGCCGATCCGGACGTGATCATGGTCGGCGAGATCCGCGATCGTGAGACGGCGCAGATCGCGATCGAGGCGGCGCTCACCGGCCACCTCGTGCTCTCGACGCTGCACACCAACGACGCGCCGACGGCGATCACCCGCCTGACCGAGATGGGGATCGAGCCGTTCCTCGTCGCGTCGGCGATCGACGCGGTCGTCGCTCAGCGGCTCGCGCGGCAGCTGTGCAAGCACTGCAAGCAGCGCACGATCATTCCGGCGGATGTCCTGCGCCGCAACGGCTTCCACGTCACCCTCGACCTCGAGGCCTACGAGCCGCAGGGCTGTCAGCGTTGCAACCACACGGGCTACAAGGGACGGATCGGCCTGTACGAGGTCATGCGCCTGAACGAGGAGATCCGCTCGCTCGCCGTGGAGCGCGCCTCGGCCGACCGGATCGCGGAGGTCGCGATGCGCAGCGGGATGTACCGGTTGCGCGAGGACGGCCTGCGCAAGGTGACCCTCGGCCTGACCTCGATCGCCGAGGTCGCGCGCGTCTGCGGCACCGGGCAGGGCTAGGCTTCTCTCCGGCATATCCGACTTCCCCGGTGTGTGTTGGGGTCACCCGACCCGCCGCACGAGGCGTCCTGCTCGCAGTGGACCGGGCGCTGACTGAGTCCCTGCGGGGCGCGCGCAGCTGAACTGACGGGTCGGCTACCGCGACGGCACCGACCCACCGGCCGGTGGCCCGTATCGGCGGGGTGGCGATCAGGCATGAGGTTCGACGGACGCGTCGCGAGGCCTCGTAGATGTGTCCAGTCCGGGGGCCAGGTGGTCTGTGTGGGCGCCGCGCGGCCGATCACCCGGGACGATGAGCATCGACTTCGCCGACCTCGTCCTCGAGGTACTCCAGCGCAGGGCCTCGGACCTCCACCTGACCGCCGGTGCGCGGCCGGTCGTCCGCACCCGTGGGCGTCTGGTGCCGCTCGAGGGCTTCCCGGTCCTCACACCCTCGGACACGCGAGAGATGATCTACGCGATCCTCACGAACGATCAGCGCCAGCGCCTGGAGACGGACTGGCAGCTCGACTTCGCCTACGCCGTCCCCGGCCAGGCCCGCTTCCGTGTCAACGCGTACTTCCAGCGCGGCGCGCTGGGCGCCGCGTTCCGTCTCATCCCGGCGAAGATCGAGTCGCTCGAGGAGCTGAACCTTCCCGCCGTCATCGGCGAGTTCTCGAAGAAGCCGCGCGGCATCGTCCTCGTCACGGGCCCGACGGGCTCGGGCAAGTCGACGACGCTCGCCGCGATCCTGGACAAGATCAACCAGGAGCGCGAAGAGCACATCATGACGGTGGAGGACCCGATCGAGTTCCTCCACAGCCACAAGCGCTGCATCGTCAACCAGCGCGAGTTGGGGTCCGACGCGCAGTCCTTCGGGCTGGCGCTGAAGGCCGCGCTGCGCCAGGACCCGGACGTCATCCTCGTCGGCGAGATGCGCGACCTGGAGACCATCTCCACCGCGCTGACCGCCGCGGAGACCGGCCACCTCGTCTTCGCGACGCTGCACACGCAGGACGCGCCGCAGACCATCGACCGCGTCATCGATGTCTTTCCGCCCGAGCAGCAGCACCAGGTCCGCGTGATGCTGTCCGTCGCGCTGCAGGGCATCGTCACGCAGCAGCTCATGCCGACCGCCGACGGCTCCGGCCGCGTCGCGGCGTGCGAGATCCTCATGCCGACGCCGGCCATCCGCAACCTCATCCGTGAGGGCAAGACGCACCAGATCTACAGCGCGATCCAGACCGGCTCGCAGTACGGGATGCAGACCATGGACGCCGCGCTGGCGACCCTCGTCCGCCGCGGGGTCCTCACGCAGGCCTACGCCGAGGAGCGCTCGTCGCAGCCCGACGAGCTCAAGCGTCTCATCAGCGGCGCCGCCCAGTCCAACATGTACCGCGCCGCGTGAGCACCTTCACGTACACCGTCCTCGACTCGACCGGGTCGCAGAGCAGGGGCGAGGTCGAGGCCGAAACGCTGCAGTCGGTCACCGACCAGCTGCGCCAGCGGGGCCTCATCGTCCTGAACGTCGGTGAGAAGCGGCAGTCGAAGGAGATCGAGCTGCCGTGGTCGGGCCGGATCAAGTCCGCCGACCTCACGATCATGACCCGCCAGCTCTCGACGATGGTCTCGAGCGGCATGAGCATCCTCAAGGCGCTCAACGTCCTCGAGCGACAGACCGAGAGCGACAAGCTGAAGAAGATCCTCGCGACCGTCCGCCGCAGCGTCGAGTCCGGCGTGCCGCTGTCCGACGCGCTGGAGCGACACTCCGAGGTCTTCAACCCGCTGTACGTGTCGATGGTCCGCGCGGGCGAGACCGGCGGTGTCCTGGAGTCCTCGCTGCACCGGGTCGCCGACCAGCTGGAGAAGGACGACGCGCTGCGCCGGCAGATCAAGTCGGCGATGGTCTACCCGACGGTCATCGTGACCTTTGCGGTCATCGTCCTGCTGGCGCTCATCACCTTCCTCGTGCCGGTGTTCGAGGGGATCTTCAAGCAGTTCGACGGCGAGCTGCCGGTCATCACGCGCTTCACCGTCAGCCTGTCCGATCTCATCACCGGCCGGTGGTACCTCATCCTCGCCGGCACCGTCGCCGCCGTGTGGGCGTTCCGCCGCTGGAAGAGCAGCGAGAACGGCCGTCGCCAGTGGCAGCGCTTCTGCCTGCGTATCCCGATGAAAATCGGTGACATCGTCCAGAAGGTCGCCTTGGCGCGCTGGTCGCGCACCCTGTCGGCGCTGCTCTCCGCGGGCGTGCCGCTGCTTCAGGCGCTGGAGATCACCGGCAAGACGGCGGGCAACGTCGTCGTCGAGGACGCGATGGACGACATCCGCGCGAGCGTCCGCTCCGGCGGCTCGATCAGCGCGCCGATGCGGACGGCCACGATCTTCCCGCCCATGGTCACGCACATGGTCGGCGTCGGTGAGGAGACCGGCGCGCTCGACACGATGCTGTCGAAGATCGCCGACTTCTACGAAGACCAGGTCGCCGCCGCCGTCAAGTCGCTGACGTCGGTCCTCGAGCCCGTGATGCTCGTGGTCGTCGGTGGCATCGTCGGGTTCGTCGTCATCGCGATGTACCTGCCGATGTTCAAGCTGTACGACCAGATCAAGTAGTCAGGGCTCGGCGCTCAGGTGAACTGAGCCCTGCGGCCACTCAATTCACTGACGGAAGCCGATGCGAAATCTGGGCGGGCAGTGTGCACCGGGATGATCGTCGGCCGCATGGGACGCGGGGCACGAGACAGCGCAAGCCAGGCCACGGGAAGTAGGGGGACCGACGCCCGTCGCGTACGCCTGCTTCGGGGGTTGGGGGCATCCCCGGCCGTGCCGGTCACGCTCGACGCCATCTTCGAGTCTCTCGCCGAGGCACGCGGCTGGACTGACCCCGGCGCGTCTATCGCTCTCCGTCTAGTCGATGCCTTGGTGCAGCAGGACCTGCACGATTTCGGTCGGCAGGCGATGCGCTTGCGCAGGGCACTGGAGGTATCCGGCGTCGGGCACGATGGTGCTCGCCTGATAGCCGGGCTCCAGATCGAACGCGCGGTGCCCGTCGTCGCGTGGGTGCACGGCCAGAGTCCGGTGGCGGTCCGAGAACAGATCGCACGCTCTGTCGCGCAGTCGAAGGTCGACGGCAGTCCCTTGGCACTTGCTCGATGGCTAGCTTGTCGAGGTCCGCGGGTAGCACCGCGTCCGCGACGCGGACGAGTTCGAGCGGGCGCTCTGCCGAGGCGGCGATCTGCTCGATCCAGAGCCGGACGGACGCGCAGGACGCTTCGCACAGGTTGAGCACCTCTCCCGCCGCGTCTGGTCGTTCGACGGCAAGACGGATGCCGCGGGCAAGCTCAGGCGCGTAGCCGCGCGACCACAGCAATCCGCCGGCGCCGACGGGTACCTGTGTGCGCCCAGCGGCGATGCGGCGAAGGACGAACGCTTCGCGGTGCTTGAAGTCATGCGGGCCGTAGACCATCGGCAGCCGGCAGACTGCTGCCCCGCGCGCGAGATACGTGGCTTCCACGCCGAGCTTGTCCTGCTCAGCCGGGTCGTAGTCGTAGCCGTCCATCGGCACCTCACGGTCGGGCGGCGGGCCGTCGCGCACCGGGCTTGCCTCGGTGAGCGGCACGGCGTCGGTCGCCACACCCGCCCACACCGATGAAAAGGCTCGGTAGACGTCCATGCTCGACACGACGACGAGTCGCGGACCCGCCGGCAGCGCCGCCAGCGCGATCTCCGCATCGCCCCGCGTCATCGCCGACACATCGACGACGCCGTCGGGCTGAAACCGACGAAGGTCCTCGGCCCGACTCAACAGGTCCCGGCGATCGGCGTGAAGATGCGGGACGTGGGGCAACCCCATGGGCTCGTGCTCGCCACGGTGCACCAGCAGGACGTCATGCCCGGCGGACACGAGCTCCGCTACGACGGCTCGTCCGACGAACCTCGTCCCCCCGAGAACGACCGCGCATGGACCGACCATACGACCGCCAGCGGGAACACCTTCCACGAGACCCGTGCCGGCCTTGTTGCCGCCTCTCGTCCGAAGCACGAGCCCCGCGGCCTTCGGATCAGGCTTGTGGCGGCCATGCTGCCTTGACTCGTGTGGCGCCCTGTCAACAGGTAAGGGAGCGCGCGTGGGCGGAGAGTCGGAGGGGCAGAGCGGCCAAGCGGAGCACGAGGATGGTCGCAAAGAAGCTCTCGGCGACGGCCTCCTGGATTACCGCCTGACGTCCAGGTTCGAGGCAGTGCGCACGGTCGCCTGGGTTGAGCTATCGGCGCTTCTTGTTCGCCTTTTGCTCTCGGATCAAGTCGAGCATCACGCTCGCCAGCGTCTGGGCTCCGGAGTTACTGGTGAGCTTCTCCAACCTCTGAGTGGCCTCTTCGTAACACTCAAGGTCACTTCGGTCTCCGATAACGAGAACAGTGGCCACGTCCGCGGTGACTCGGAACACGATCCGCCAGTCACGGTCGCCGACCGTGATCTTGCGCCAAGTGCCAAGGCCTTTGCCTAGTGGCACTCCGGCCGACTCGCCCTCGCTCTCGATCCTGACGAGTTTGGACAAGAAGTCCTTAAGACGCCCTGATCCTGATCGGGCGTACTTGCGGAGATCCTCGACTGCTTCGTCGATCAGTTCGACCTGTACCGCCACGCTGCGTTCTAAGCGACGCTGTCGTCGCCCTCGGACAGGTCTTCTCTGGTGTACCCGAACATGTCGAGAACGTCGTCCAGGCTATGGCGATTAGGACTGGTGGTCAGCTCCCGAGCGACGGCGAGGGATACATCGAGAATCCACGCCTCGCGTTCCTCGATGCGCTCCAGATGCTCGATGCTCACCACGGCGGCGACGGGCTTGTTATTCCGGAGGACGACCTTTTCGTCGCCTTCTTCGGCATCGCGCACAAGACGAGAGATTCCGCGCTTGTTTGCGTCTTGGACGGAGATGAGGGCTGATGTATCTACAACTGGCATGATGTGGACTCCCGAGTTCTATGTAGAACTATACATAGAATCGGTCGCAGGGCGTGAGTTCTTTCGCCTTTCGCGCCCCCCTGCGTGGCTCAGCCTGCATGTCCGGTCAGCGTCTGCGCGCGCCCCTGCTGGGAACTACGGTCTGATCTGGCCCCACTGCGACGCTGGAGGCGAAGGTCCGCGACGTCGTGGGCCTGTACCTCGATCCGGCCCGCAATGCGATCGTGCTCTGCGTCGATGAGACGTCCCAGATCCAGGCGCTCAATCGCACCCAGCCGATGCTCCCGGTCCGACCCGGCCTGCCCGAGAAGGCCACCCATGACTACAAGCGCTCGGGCTCGTGGTTGAACCTCGTCGAGGTCTTCTTCGGGATCATCACCCGCCAAGCGATCCGCCGCGGATCCTTCGAAAGCGTCACCCAACTCAACTCAAGGCCGCGATCCGCGCCTTCAAGTCGGCGCGTCGCCCGCGAGGAGACCGTCCCCGACTCGATCCGGGAGTTCATCCGCGAGTTGTGCGAGCAGATCGCGGAGGTTTCACGGGACGACTGGTCGACCGTCGTCGCGGATCAGTGGATCGCGCTGCAGCAGGCCGCGATGCGGGCGCAGAACGCGGTGTTCTCAGGCGAAGACGAGACGCAGCGTCGGGGATCTGCGGCTGCTCGTGAACGAACTTGCGTTCGACGCAGGGTGCAAGAGCTGACCTGCTGGGCGTGCATGAGCGCACCGCTTGACGTGATGCGGGCCGCAGACCCGGACCAGGTGCAGGCACTGCTCGCGATCGTGGCGAGCGCCCGCGCTGGCGCTGCGGGATGAGCTGGGAGACTGTCGCCTACCGCAGCACCGGCTACTACGAGCCGCTCTGGTCGTTCCCAATCTGGAAGCCGGTCGCTGGAACCGCGCCAAATCTGGGCGCTGCGGGTCCGCCTCGAAGTCGAGCCTCGCCCAAGACGGGCACTGCCCAGCAGGGCTCTGGGATCTCGCGCACTACCGAAACTCCCCGGTCCCGCACACGGCGCTGGACGCGCACCTCAACGAGGACGACTTCGAATTCGTCCAGCCCGAGGTCACCAGCGCGTCCCTGCTGGTCTCCTCGTAGCGGTCCCCAAGGGCCGTCCACGGTGCGACGCGGCTGTCCGAGAGGCGCTCGGTGGTCGGGCGCTGGTCGGGACCGCGAGGTGCATTGGGGACTCCGAGCTGATCGCGGACGTCCCCGTTGCGACGTTCGCTGGAACTCCCACCGTCGCGCTGGGGCCAAGCGAAGCCGTCGTTCTCATGGCACCTCCTGAGAACAACCCGTCAGGCGTTCGAGGGCCCGGCCGGCGCGCGGCAGGGGCTCGCGGCACCACACATGTCGGTCCTCGAAGGTCCACGCGTAGACCGGGTTGCCCTCGCGGATGAGCCCGAGCAGGCGCGGCTCAACGAGCTCCTCGGCGGACCACTCGTAGAGGCGCTGCAGCCGCGGCACGATCACCGCGTAGTCGAGCATCCTGCCGAGCTGGTGCTCCTCGGCGAGGTACCGGTCCACGTCGCGGGCGAGGGGGTAGCGGTCCGGCAGCACGCGGCCGAGGGAGAGGAACGCGCCCGCCATGCCGAGCCGCGGATCGCCGAGCACGCGGCCCAGCGGCGCGCACGGTCCCAGCGCAAGCCGCGGCGCGGCGTTCAGCGCGTGCGCGTACAGCACGCGGAGCAGCGCGACGTTCATGAAGAACCGCTCGGGCGCGCTCTCCGTGTCGGCAAGCGCGCGGTGCTCGAGGTAGCCGCCCACGACGCTGGCGTTATGCGCCCGGTACCAGTGACGGCCGGTCGGTTCGGCGGCGAACGCGAGCCAGAGCCGCACCGCCGGAGACGAGGGATCGCCGGCGGACCCGCCCAGGATCGCAACCGTCTCGCATCCGTCGCGCAGCAGCCGCTCGTTGACCGCGCGCCACCACACGCTGCCCGGCGGCGACGCGTCCATCGGGTTGAGCACGCCGCGACGGGCCTGCCAGCGCATGAAGGACAGCGCCGCACGGCGGAACGGCAGGTGTCGCGGCGCGCGGCCAGTCGGTCCGTGGAACACCCGCGCCATCAGGCCGATCCGCGCGGCCGGGTCGTCGCGCGCAGCGGCAACCTGCGCTTCGGCCCAAGCGAGCGCGCCTGCTGGGTCGGTCATACCGCGTAGTCATAGCCGGATGACGACGCTCAGGTGCGGTCGATCGGCACGGGCGTCCACACCGCGAACGCCGTGCCCTCGGTGTGCGGCCCGACGGCGAAGTCCTCGCGCAGCGCGTCGGCGCTGCGCTCCAGCGCCAGGAGGCCGGCAGCGACGCGGCCGTCACCGCGTCGGAGATGACGCACGACACGGACCGGCCCGCCCGCCGCGCCTGTTGGACCGCTCGCAGCAGTCCGTCCAGGGTGGCCCGGTCGGCGGGCGGCGTCTCGCCGCGGCGGAGACGAACGGGTGGATCGCGATCTCGAACGTCGTGGCGATCCGCCGCGGGACGAGATCCAGCACCGTCCCGATCTCGAGGCTCGAGCCGGCGGTGGCCATCTGCACATGCGCGGAGTCTCGCAACCCCGCGAGGATGGCGCGTCGCCCGGCGCATGCAGGATCACGGAGCGGGTAGACCTCGGGGTGAGATGTCACGCAGGGAGATGCTGGTGCTGGGAGGGTTCGTTGCCGTCGTGACGGTGCTGCTGCTCGTCGCCGCCAGGCTGGAGACCGGGCTGGCGCTGGCGCTCGTCGTGGCGTTCGGCGCGAACTCGGCGCTCGTCCTGCACGGCACGCACCGCTGACCTCAGTCGGCTGCCCGCCATCGCGCGAGCCCTTCGTGCTCGACGCCGGCGAACACCGTCTCGGCCAGCAGCACCTCGGGCGGCCCGCCACGCGCGGCGAGGGTGCACGCCACGCGGAGCGCCGGCTGCGGGTTCTCCCACGCCGAGAGCCCGTGCAGCAGCACCTTCTCGTAGCGCATGCCGAACACCGTGAGGTTCGTCGCGCCCGACAGCGCGGCGCTGGGGGCGAGGACACCGCGGTACCCCGCGGCGCGCAGGTCGTCGGCGAGGTCCTGACACCGCGCGTGGTCGCCGACCGCCGCGTCCGGTTCGAGCCCGCACGCGGCCCAGTGTGCGAACGTCGAGAGGTCGGCGATGTCGGCCTCGCGGACGAGCGCGAGCCACAGCAGCCGCCGGTACTCCACGGCGCGCGCGGCGGTCCGGACGCCCTCATAGCGGACGAGCTCCGCCCAGGCGCCGAGCGGCTCGAGCGCGAGGTACTGCGCGTAGCCCTGGCCCTGGCGGTGCCAGCGCCCCGAGCGCTGGCTGGGCAGCGGCTCGCCGGCGGCGTGGTACAGCGGCGGCCAGTCGGGCGCGACCTGCCGGAAGGCCCACCAGCTGCCGGTGACCCGAGCGGGCTCAGTCCGCCAGCTGGCCACGGGCACCGCGGGCGAGCGAGATGAGCGCCTCGCGGGCGGGCGCGAGGTCGCCGCTGAGCAGGTCGAGCGGCGTGCGGTCGCCCAGCTGGTGCCGGGGGGCGGCGAACCACTGCACGAGCCCCGCGGCCGTGAGCGACGAGCGCAGGTACGTGATGACGTGGGCGACGAGCACGACGCGGCCGGTGTTCCGCGTCACGGGCCGGCCCGCGCGCCAGGCGCCGACGGTCTTCGCCGACACACCGAGGAGCCGGGCGAGGTCGGTCGCCGGGACCGACGCGAGCGTGCGCAGCACGTAGTCCGCGGCCGCCCGCGGCTCGTCGAGCTCGTCGTGCAGCAGCCGCCGGCCGAGCCGCCGGGCGACATCGCCGAGCATGAGCGCGGTGAGCTCGACGTCGTCGTCCGAGCCTCCGTCGGCAGCGCGCCGCAGCGCGTGGAGCATCTCCCAGAGGCGGCGCGCGTCGAAGTCCTCGGTGCCCTCGGGGAGGGCGGAGGAGAGGGCATAGACACGATCTTCGAGCTCGGCCACCCAAGCGGCACGGTCATGCGCCGGGATCGCACGGGGCTCGAGCAGCGCGCCGAGCTCCTGCGCCATGCCACGCAGGTTCTCGAGCCGGGCGGGTGCGTCGGCGGCGACGCTCATGGATGCTCCGATCAGTCCGCTGAACTTCCTACCGGAAACGAAGTTTACCGGACTTCGGGACGGAATCGCCGCAGTCGCAGGGCGTTTGCGACCACCGAGACGCTCGAGAGGCCCATCGCGGCGCCCGCGACGAGCGGATTCAGCAGTCCGAACGCGGCGAGCGGCAGCGCCGCGACGTTGTACCCGAACGCCCAGGCGAGGTTCTGGCGGATCGTGCGAAGCGTCGCCCGCGACAGGCGGATCGCGTCCCCCGCAGCGTGCAGGTCGCCGGAGACGAGCGTCAGGTCGGAGGCCTCGATCGCGACATCGGTCCCCGTCCCGATCGCGAGCCCGAGATCCGCGCGGGCGAGCGCGGGAGCGTCGTTGACCCCGTCGCCGACCATCGCGACGACCCGGCCGTCGGCCTGCAGGCGCTCGACGACCGCGGCCTTGTCCGCCGGGAGCACCTCGGCGACGACCTCCTCGATCCCGACCTCCGCGGCCACCGCGTGCGCGGTCGCCTCGTTGTCGCCGGTCAGCAGGATCGGCCGCAGTCCGAGCGCCCGCAGGCGCGCGATGGCCGCGGCCGAGGTCGGCTTCACGGTGTCCGCCACGGCGAGCATGCCCGCGGGCTCACCGTCGACGGCGACGAGGACCGCGGTGCGGCCCGCGGACTCGGCGTCGGCCCGTGCGGCGTCGAGCTGCGGGGTCGAGCCGGTGAGCGCCGCGCGGCCCACCTGGACACGATGGCCTTCGACCTCGCCCTCGACGCCGAGCCCCTCGCGGTTGGCGAACGCGGTGACGGACGGAAGGACGCCCGTTCGCTCCTCCGCGGCGGCGGCGATCGCGCGGCCCACCGGGTGCTCGGACGCCGCCTCCAGGGCACCGGCCAGACGCAGGACGTCGTCCCCGGTGTGCACGTCGACGACCGCCATCCGGCCGGTCGTCACGGTGCCGGTCTTGTCGAGCACGATCGTGTCGACCTTCCGCGTCGACTCGAGGATCTCCGGCCCCTTGATGAGCAGGCCGAGCTGCGCACCGCGGCCGGTTCCCACGAGCAGCGCCGTCGGCGTCGCGAGCCCGAGCGCGCAGGGGCACGCGATGATCAGCACGGACACCGCGGCGCTCAGCGCGAACGCCGTCGTCTCGCCGGCGCCCAGCCAGAAGCCGAGCGTGGCGACGGCGAGGGCGAGCACGATCGGCACGAAGACGCCCGACACCCGGTCGGCCAGGCGCTGCACGGGCGCCTTGCCCGACTGCGCGTCGGTCACGAGCCGCGCGATCTGTGCGAGCGCGGTGTCGGCGCCGACCTTCGTGGCGCGGACCACCAGCCGCCCGCCGGCGTTCACCGTCGCGCCCGCGACCTCATCGCCCGGCGCCTTCTCCACGGGCGCCGACTCGCCGGTGAGGAGCGACTGGTCCACGGCCGAGCGACCCTCGACGATCAGCCCGTCGGTCGCGACCTTCTCGCCCGGACGGACGACGAAGCGGTCGCCGACCTGCAGATCCTCGATGGGGATACGGCGCTCGCTGTCGCGGTCGTCGAGGATCGCGACGTCCTTGGCGCCGAGCTCGAGCAGTGCGTGCAGGGCCGCACCGGCCCGGCGCTTCGCCCGTTCCTCGAAATACCGGCCTGCGAGAATGAACACCGTGACGGCCGAGGCGACCTCGAGGTAGATCTCGTCCGTTGCGCCGGCCTCGTCAGGCAGCCAGGAGAACGTCATGGTCATGCCCGTCATCCCGGCGTCGCCGAGGAAGAGGGCGTAGAGGGACCACACGTACGCCGCGAGGACGCCGAGGGAGACGAGGGTGTCCATCGTCGCGGTCGCGTGCCGGGCGTTGAGCCAGGCTGCGTGGTGAAACGGCCACGCGCCCCAGGCCACGACCGGCGACGCCAGGGCCAGGGCGGCCCACTGCCAGTTGTCGAACTGCAGCGGCGGGATCATCGACATCGCGAACACCGGCAGCGTCAGCGCCGCGGAGACCAGCAGGCGCTGTCGCATCGGGGAGGCCTTGTCGGTGTCTTCGGGTTCCCGTTCGGCGTCGGCAGCCGGGAGCCGCGCGTCGTATCCGGCCTCCCGGACCGTCGCGACCAGCGCGCCCGGACCCACGGCGTCGGGGTCGAAGTCGACGGTCGCGCGTTCCGTGGCGTAGTTCACGGACGCCGCGACCCCCTCGAGCTTGTTGAGCCTGCGCTCGATCCGGTTCGCGCACGACGCGCACGTCATGCCTTCGATCGGCAGTTCCAGGTGCTCGGCACTCATTGCGGGACCTCCACGGTGAACGGGGCGTTCCGGACCTCGCCGTCGACCTTGACCTGCAGGAACAGGCGGTAGCGGCCCGCGGTGGGGAACGTCGTCGCGAACGCGGCGCCGTCGTCGGCGGTGGGGTGGACGTGCAGGAACGCGAGGTCCCCTTCGCGCAGCGCGACGAGGTGCCCGCGGGCCCCGAGGTACGGCTCGGGCACGACGGGTTCGCCGTCACGCGAGACCGTGAAGCGCATGTCCGCCTCGCGGCCGGCGCGCAGCGGCGGGGCGTCGAGGGTGACACGCAGGCCGTCACCTACGGGTGCGGTCGTGGCGGGGGAGGGCAGCCCGCGCAGGTCGGCGGCGCCGTCCACGCGCAGGTCAGCGCCGAGCGTGCTCGCGGTGCGCTCGTGGGAGAAGTCTGCGAGGACGCGGTAGGACCCCGGGTGCTGGAGGTGCACCGGGACGCGCCACGTCCCGTCGGCCGCCATCTGCGGATGGAGGTGCTGGAAGCCCGTCAGGTCGCGCCGCACGACGACGAGGTGCATGCGCCGCTCGTGCTCGATGTCGAAGTGCCGCACGGGCACGCCGTCGCCGTCGAGGATGCGGAACCGCAGGATCGCGGCCTCGCCGGGGGCGACGGCGGGGGTTGCGAGGTCGAGCCGCAGCCCGTCCTCGGACACCGCGAGGCCCCGGATGGGCTGCGGGGCAGCACCGTGGGTGGCCGCGCCGGCGCCATGCGCCGGTGCGTCCTCGCCGCCACGCGGCGCGGGGTCGATCGCGGCCCCCGCCAGGGACGCGGCGAGAAAGACGACGCCCAGCAGCGCCGCGAACGCGCCGAGTTTCAGCGGGACGCTCACCTCGCGACCTCGTAGCCGGCCTCCTGCACCGCCGTGCGGATCTCGTCGTCGCTGAATCCCTCCCCGGCGACGTCCGTGCGCCCGGATTCGAGATCGACGTCGACCGCGCTGACACCGGGGACTTCGGAGACCTCCTCGACGACCGAACGCACGCAGTGGGCGCAGGTCATCCCGGTGACGGTGTAGGTGCGGACGGCGGCGGGGGACATGCACACAGGGTATCAGATACCCGTAGGGGGTATTTCTCACGGTCGGTTGCCCTCAACCCTGACCGTGGTCCTGCCGATCCAAGGATTGATGGAGGCAGCCAGAATCTCGCCGCTTGCAGCATCGGCGCCCGTTCCCGGGCAGGACCAGGTCTCCGGGGAGCGCTACCGCCTGCGCCCGGGCAAGCTGCTCGGCGACGTGATCGTGGAGCTCAATCTGGCACGCCGGGTCGACGTCGAGGGCGCCGTCGTCGCAGCCCGCGGTTCGGGCAAGCGCATGGGCGACGTCCTCATCGAGCGCGGGATTCTCACCAGCGACGACCTCGCGAACGCCGTCGCCGCGCGCTTCGGCCTGCCCCGCCTGAGCCTCGACGGCCAGCGGGTCGACATCGGCGCTGCGAACCTGCTCGAGATCGAGGTCGCGCGCCGCCTGCAGGCGCTGCCCGTGGCCTTCGGCGAGGGCGACACGCTCATCGTCGCCATGGTCGAGCCGTCGAACGTGCTCGCCGTCGACGACATCTCGATGATCACGGGACGCGGCGTCCGCCCGGCGATCGTGTCGTCCGACGAGTTCGAAGTGCTCGTCGGCCAGGTCTCCCAGCTCGAGCACGCGGTGAGCGAAGTCACCGAGCAGGAGGAACTCGAGGCGCTCCCAGAGGCCGCCGACGATATGGACCATGCGGTCGGCGATGACGCGCCGGCGGTCCGTCTCGTGCGCTCGATCATCGCCGAGGCCATCCAGCGCCGCGCCTCGGATATCCATCTCGAGCCGTCCGAGGGCGGCATGCGGGTGCGGTTCCGCATCGACGGCGTCATGCATGTCGCGTCGACGATCCCGGCGAACATGGCACCCGCCGTGGTCTCCCGCATCAAGGTCATCGCCGACCTCGACATCGCCGAGCGCCGTCTGCCGCAGGACGGCCGTGTCGGCCTCCAGGTTGAGGGCCGCAAGGTCGACCTGCGTGTCGTCAGCGTCCCCCTCGTCAACGGCGAATCCGTCGTCCTGCGCATCCTCGACAGCGGCGGGGAGCTGCTGCGCCTCGACGAGGTCGGCATGGACGAGGAGGATCGTGGCAAGCTCATCAAGGCGATCACGAGCGCCAACGGCGGCATCCTGACCACCGGCCCGACTGGCTCGGGCAAGACCACGACGCTCTACGGCTGCCTCGCCGAGATCCTCTCCGACGACCACACGATCATGACGATCGAGGACCCCGTCGAGTACCGCCTCGGGGGCATCAAGCAGCTGCAGATCAACCCGAAGACGGGCCTGACCTTCGCCACCGGGCTGAAGGCCGCCATGCGCGCCGACCCGGACGTGATCATGGTCGGCGAGATCCGCGACCCGGAGAGCGCGAACATCGCGGTCCAGGCCGCCATCACCGGCCACCTCGTGCTGTCGACGCTGCACACGAACAACGCGGCCACGACCGTCACGCGTCTCAGCGAGATGGGCGTGCCGCCGTACCTCGTCGCGTCGGCCATCACCTGCGTCGTCGGTCAGCGCCTCACCCGGCGCCTGTGCCCGGACTGCCGCCGCCCGGTCACGGTGCCCGCCGCGTCGGTCGGCCTGCCCGGCGCCGAGCCGGTCACGATCTACGAGCCGTACGGCTGCAACGCCTGCGGCAAGGCGGGGTACCGCGGCCGTGTCGGCCTCTACGAGGTCCTCATCATGACCGAGCGCCTGCGGCGCCTCACCGTCGAGAACGCCGATGCGGACACGATCGCGAAGGCCGCCGTCGAGGAGGGCATGCGCACGATGCGCGAGGACGGCATGAACAAGGTGCGCGCCGGACTGACCTCGGTCGCCGAGGTCGAACGCGTCACCGCCGCCGCCTGATTCAGGCGGCCGGCTCGGTGTCCGCGGTGCGGACCTCGACGCCCAGCCCGGGGCCGACCCGCAGCTCACGGCGGCCATGCAGCAGGTCGAGGAGCTCCTCGCCGACGAGTTCGCGGCGCCAGCCCTGCAGCGTGCGGACCTCCGGCTGCGCTTCGGCGCTCGTCTCCTGATCGGTGCGCACGGCGGTGACGATGCGCTGGAGGTCGGCGCGCGCCGCAATGAGCTCGTAGGCGAGCTCGGCGTCCATCGCGCGGGTGCGCAGGAGCGCCTCGGCGAGCGCGATGAGCGGCGCGTCGCGGCCGTCGGGCTGAATGTGGCGCGACGCCGTGTTCGGGATGGGGTCGCGCTCGCGGCCTCGCTGCACGGCCGCGACGATGGCCTTGCCGCGGCGGCGCAGTGCGCCTTCGTTCAGCCCGCGGATCTGCTCGAGGTCGCGCTGGTCGGCCGGGCGGCGCTTGGCGATCTCCACGAGGGCCGCGTCGTTGAGCACGGTCGTGACCGGGCGGTCGCCCTCGCGGGCGGTCTCCTCACGCCAGGCCGCGAGCTCCCAGGCCACGGCCCGGACCTTCGGGTCCAGCCCGTTGATCTTCGGCAGCTTCGCGAAGACGGTGTCGACCGCTCGGACGTCGGAGATCTCCTCCAGCGGGCGGCACTCCTCCCGGGCCCATTCGAGGCGCCCGCGCTCGGCGAGCCGCTCCTGCAGCTTCGTCGCGACCTGCAGGAGGTGCAGTACGTCCTCTCTGGCGTATCGGGCCTGCTCCTCGGTGAGGGGCCGACGATCCCATTTCGTGAAGCTCGCGCTCTTGCGCAGCCGGACGCCGAGCATCTCCTGCAGCAGCGGGTCGTAGCCGAGCTGGGCGCGCAGCCCGGCGAACCCGGCGGCAACCTGCGTGTCGAAGAGGTTCGTGACCGGCACGTCCCATGTGCGCTTGAGCAGCGGGACGTCCTGCCGCGCCGCGTGCATGACGACCTCGATCGCGGGGTCGGCGAGGATCTCCGCCAGCGGGGTGACGTCCACGTCGTCGTCAAGCGCGTCGACGACGATGACGCGCACCTCGCCGTCGGGCTGCTCGACGGCGACCTGCACGACGCAGAGCAGCGACCGGTACCGGCCCTCGCCCATGAACTCGGTGTCGATCCCGAAACGCCCGGTCAGGCGGGCGGCGTCCGCGACCTCCTCGACGTCGCGGCTGGTGGCGAGTTCGTCCATTCGGCGCAAACCTACCGGCGCGGGGGCGCGGGTGGCGCACCCGCGCCGTGCTCCGGATCGTCGCGGTCCGGCCCCGACACGCGCCCCGCGTGGCGGGAGAAGAGGTCGAGCACGGCGATCGCGAACGCCGCCCCGGCGATGAGCAGCAGCCCCTCGAGGCCGTGGGCGCTCTGCGTGAGGGCGATCAGGGCGATGACCGCGAGGCAGATCACGACCGGGAGATAGAGGCGGGCGCGGCGCATCAGGCGACGCCGGCGTGAAGCACGGTGGGCTCGGACGGCAGCCGGGCGGGATCGAAGCGGGCGGTGAGCTCGTGCATCGATGGGGTCTCTCCGGGCGCGGCAAGGCCGATGGTGGCAGCCAGCATCCCCCGGACCTGCTCCGGGGATTCGCCGAGCGCGCGCCGGTCGGCCAGCGTCACGGACCCGTGGCGCTTGGCGAGTCGCGCGCCATCGGGGCCGAGGATGAGCGGCACGTGGGCGTACCGCGGCACGGGTGCCAGTCCGAGCAGACGGGCGAGGAGCAGCTGCCGCGGCGTGGAGTCCGCGAGATCAGCGCCGCGGACCACCTCGCCGATGTGCTGTGCGGCATCGTCGACCACGACCGCGAGGTTATAGGCGGGCGCGCCGTCGTTGCGGCGCACGACGAGGTCGTCGACGACACCGTCCACCGTGCCCAGCAGCCGGTCTTCGAACGCCACATGTGCGGCTCCGGCACGCAGGCGCAGGGCCGGCGGCCGCCCGCTGCGCTCACGCTCGGCGCGCTGCGCGGCGGTGAGGTCGCGGCACGTCCCGGGGTATGCGCCCTCGGGCAGCGCACCGTGCGGCGCCGACGTCGCCTCGCGGATCTCCCGGCGCGTGCACCAGCACGGATACAGCAGGCCCGCGGTGTCCAGCCGCGCGACCGCCTCGGCGTACAGGTCGAGCCGCTCGGACTGCCGCACGACCTCCCCGTCCCAGTCGATCCCGATCGCCGCAAGATCGGTGAGCTGCTGCGTCTCGTGTTCGCGCCGGACGCGCCCCGTGTCGAGGTCCTCGACGCGCATGAGGAACCGCGCGTCCTGGCCGCGGGCGAAGAGCCAGGCGAGCAGTGCGGTCCGCAGGTTGCCCAGGTGCAGCGTCC